>NZ_CDRRQU010000010.1:0-63929 GCF_977044495.1 Cetobacterium sp.
GGATAGGAAGTTGCCAATCTTAAAAAATGTGCTTCTTTAGCTCAGTTGGTAGAGCGCACGACTGTTAATCGTGTTGTCGCTGGTTCGAGCCCAGCAAGAAGCGCCATTTTTTTATTTTTTGGAAATTGAGAACCTCAATTAGGAGAAAATATTTGACATGAACATTTAAATAGTGTATACTGTGTTTGAATGATGTATAAATTGAAAGAGATTCTAGTATTTAATATTTAAAGGTCTTTGCATAGGTACCTTATATTAGTTGGATTAAATGGAGATTTATTACATGAAATCAAAAATTTTTATGGAGGTATCAAATGAAAGGTACAGTTAAATGGTTCAACCAAGAAAAAGGATTCGGATTTATCACTGGTGAAGATGGAAAGGATGTATTCGCACATTTCTCTCAAATTCAAAAAGATGGATTCAAAACTCTTAATGAGGGAGAAGAAGTTACTTTTGATGTAACTGAAGGTGCAAAAGGACCTCAAGCTACAAATATTGTAGTAGCAAAGTAATTCTAAGGAGTCAATGGCTCCTTTTTTTTATAAAAATAATGCTAATTTAAAAAATATATTTTTCATTTTAGGACTCTTATGATAGAATAATTTCATATCAAACAAAACGAGGGGGAAAAATGGAGATATTAAACTTATTAATAAACTTTTTTAACGATATCCTATGGGGATATGTGTTAATAGTAATGCTACTGTTCGTAGGAGCATATTTTACCTTAAAAACAAGATTTGTTCAGTTGAGATACTTTGTTCAAATGATAAAAGTTTTAGGTGATAGTGTTGGGCATAAAGGAGGAGTTTCATCTTTTAAAGCCTTTTGTATAAGTACAGCATCAAGAGTAGGAACTGGAAATTTAGCAGGTGTGGCAATTGCAATCGCATCAGGAGGTCCTGGAGCTATATTTTGGATGTGGTTAATAGCTATTATTGGTGGTGCGTCTAGTTTTGTAGAGAGTACTTTGGCACAAATTTATAAAGTAAAGGATGGAGAAGCCTTTAGAGGTGGTCCTGCTTACTATATGGAAAAGGCACTCAACAAAAAGTGGATGGGTGTTGGATTTTCAGTATTAATATCGATAACTTTTGGATTAATATTTAATTCAGTTCAGTCAAATACAATATCATTAGCTTTTCATGAGGCACTTAAATTAGATAGAACTATAATTGGAGTTGTGTTAGCTGTTGCAACAGGAGTTATAATTTTTGGTGGAGTTCAAAGAATTGCAAATTTTAGTGCTGTAGTGGTACCAGCTATGGCAACTCTTTATATATTAGTTTCACTATACGTAATTATAACTAATATAGGGATGGTTCCAGAAATATTTAGAGATATAATTGAAAATGCTTTTGGTATTAGACAGGCAGTTGGTGGTGGAATAGGAGTTGCTGTGATGACCGGAATAAAAAGAGGGTTATTTTCTAACGAGGCTGGTATGGGATCAGCTCCAAATGCGGCTGCAACCGCAGATACCTCTCATCCTGTAAAACAGGGATTCGTACAAACGTTGGGAGTGTTTACTGACACTATATTAATTTGTACATGCACGGCTTTTATGGTTTTAATATCAGGGGCACATAAAACGGAAGGATTAACAGGGATTCAGTTGACTCAAAATGCTCTAAGTTCACAAGTTGGAGGATGGGGAAATGTTTTCATTGCCATATGTATCTTATTATTTGCCTTTAGTTCAATAATTGGAAATTATTATTATGGAGAGACAAATATAGAATTTTTAACTCCAAATAAAGCTTGGCTAAATTTATATAGAGCTGGAGTTATTGGAATGGTAATGTTTGGGTCCATAGGGGAGTTAGCTCTCGTTTGGAATATGGCAGACTTATTCATGGGGTTAATGGCAATACTAAACCTTATAGCAATATTCTTACTTGGTAAAGTTGCTTTTGAAGCTTTAAATGATTACAGTAACCAGAAGGAAAATGGATTAGATCCAAAATTTAATAAAAATGATATAGATATGCCGTATAGCGAAAGAGTTGAGTGTTGGAATTAGAGAAAAATTGTTGACTTAAATCTTAAAATACTGTACAATCTTTTATGGTAAGCCTCCATAGCTCAATTGGATAGAGCATCTGACTTCGGATCAGAGGGTTATGGGTTCGATCCCTGTTGGGGGCGCCATCAAATTATACATCTAATTTAAGATAAAAATATAAAGAGCTTAGATTTTAAAATCTAAGCTCTTTTTGAAACTAAAAATATATCGACTAATTAAAATTTTGAACTGGGAGAAAAATATGATACCAAGTTATGAAGAACTTATGTTACCACTTCTAAAAGCTATTAGAGATGAGAAAATACATTCAAATGAGGAAATAGAAAAAAGATTGGCAAATGAATTTCAACTTACAGAGGAAGAAATTCAAGAGTTTGTGTCTATTAAAAATAAAAAAAGAAAATTTTATGATAGACTTAACTGGGCTAAAACTTATTTAAAAAAAGCACAATTGATTGAAGGAACTGATAAACGTGGAGAATTTAAGATTACTAAAAGAGGATTAGAAGTGTTGGAAGAACCTCCTTTAATTTTAGATGCCAAGTATTTAAGAAAATATCCAGAATTTTTAAATTTTCAAAAAATAGGGAAAGATGACGTATCAAAAAAGAATGAATTAAAGCAAATAGATACCCCTGCTGAAGGATTGGAAAAAATTTATGAGCTTTTAAACAATGAGTTAAAGGATGAAATGTTAGAAAGATTAAAAAAGATTAATTTTTATAAGTTTGAATCCATAGTTATAGATTTAGTAGTAAAAATGGGATATGGGGGTTCTAAAATAGAGATATCTCAAAGTTTAACTAAAAAGAGTAATGATGAAGGAATAGATGGAATTATAAATGAAGATAAATTAGGGTTAGACAGAATATATTTACAGGCAAAAAGATGGAGTAATACTACAATTGGAAGACCAGAAGTACAGAAATTTGTTGGAGCGTTAGCGGGAAAAGGAGCTATTAAAGGTATTTTTATAACTACTTCAACGTTTACGAAAGAAGCAATAACTTATTGTGAAAATTTGACTTCACAGAAAATTGTATTAGTTGATGGAAATAAATTGGTTGAACTAATGGTGGAGTTCAATATAGGGTTACATACTGAACAAATTTATGAAATAAAAAGAATTGATTTGGATTATTTTTTAGAAGAATGAGGGATATTAGGAAATATCATTTTATATATAGAAATTAAAAATTTATATAATTATTATATATAGATTGCATTGTTAAAAAAGTTATGGTATTATCTTCTTAGAAAAAAGTTACAAAAATCACAAATAAACTCATATATACTTGGGATTGGCCAAGAGTTTCTACGAACTACCGTAAATAGTTCTCTATGAGGGATAAATATAATCGTTGGTAATGAGAGTATATATTCCCATGGAATTTGTATACTCTTTTTTATTTTTTACAAAATTATTTAATGGGGAGAATTTAATGAAAAAACTTACACTAATTTTAACACTCTTAACATCTACTTTAACCTTAGCTGAAAGAATAGCTATAATTGGAGCAATGGATTCTGAAATTAAAATTTTACTTTCTCAGATGAAGGATGTAAAGAAAGAGGAAAAAGCTTCTATTGCCTTTTATAAAGGGAAATTAGAAAATAAAGATGTTGTGGTTTTTAAATCTGGAATTGGAAAAGTAAATGCTGCTATGGGAACAACTATCGCTATGGAGGAATATAACGTAAATAAAATTATATTTACAGGAGTTGCTGGGGCGACTAATAATAATCTTAATATAACTGATGTAGTTATATCTGATTATTTAGTTCAACATGACTATGATACTACAGTTTTTGGAACTAAAAAAGGTGCTGTTCCTGGATCAGTGGATACAAAGTTTTCAGCTGATGAGAATTTAATTAAAATTGCAAAAAATTCTGCAGAAAAAGTCTTGGGGAAAAATAAAGTTTATATCGGTACGATTGCTACTGGGGATCAATTTATTGCTGATAAAACCACTGTTCAATCTCTAGAAACAACTTTTGGTGCATGGGCTGTTGAAATGGAGGGAGCTTCTGTAGCTCATGTTGCAAATTTATATCGGGTTCCTGTTGTTGTTATTAGATCAATATCTGATAAAGCCGACGGGAGTGCTCATATGAATTACAGTGATTTCGTTACAATAGCAGCTGATAATTCTGCTAAAATTGTAATGGATATGCTTACACAAATATAATAACAACTTGGAGGAAACAATACAATGAAAAATAAAATTTTACTTGCTCTTATACTTTTAAATTTAACATCCTTTGCTACTATTGAACCCTGCTCAGCTATCGAAAAATTGAAATTACAGGAATTGGCAAAAACTTATCCAAGAGAAAAAATTGAAAAAAGTTTAAAGGGATATAGAAATATTAGAACAGAATCTCCTGAAGCTCTTTCACACAAAGCAGTCTTGGTTGACTTAAATATAACTTCAGTAGAGATGCTTAATCGAAAAGATTACTCAACTATTACAGACTATGTTTCTGATTTTTTAGATAATAATGAAAATTCTTTAGGAAATATTTCTGATAAGAATATTTTTGAAAAGGTTTTAGTAAAGTGGAATAACACTGTTCCTGCTAAAGATGATTTTTTGCTTGAAAAATTAAATATAGCTTTGGCTAATGGACTCATAACTGGTTATAATTTAAAAAACAGTAATAGCTATGCCAACTTTGATAAAAATTTGTCTGTGAGTTATGGGCATAATGATATTATACATGCTATACAATTAATAGCTCTTTTAAAAAGTGAGGGTATTGATGCTAAAGTTCAACTAGAACCTAAAACTTCTGCATTTTTACATAATCCGAATTGGGGAGCTCCAAATTATACTCATATCATTTTAGAAGATGGAAAAATTGTAGTGACTCCTTTAGAGTATGATTTAAAATTTCAATTTGTAAATAATAAAGATAAAATTAAATTTACAAAACTTGTTGATCTTTATGCAAAAAAAGATTCTGAAAATCAAAAAGGACTAATTTATAAATCTTGGTGGCAACCATTCATACAAACAGGTAAAATTGAAGGATATCAAATGTTAATATCTCATTTAGTTAAAAATGGAGATTTTGAAGCTAATATTCTAACCCTTCCTAAAAGTTCAAAAGATTTTATTACTTTTATGAAAAAAGAATCAAATTTAAAAGTAACAACTCAAGAGATTTGGGTAAATCCAGCTTTTTATAGATTTATGGAAGGAGATTATAAATAGATTTTGAAGAGTGTTAGAAAACATTAACACTATTTTTAGATATTTATTTGCGGATTTTCAATATTATATGGTATATATATTATAAGTTTCCTCGGTTGATAATTTATTCAAGGCTAATCAACGAAAAGTTTTATTAAATTTCACCAACAGAAAAGGCTCTTTTGAGCCTTTTTTGTTTTTATCTTAAAGTTTGGCAAATAAAAAAGCCAACCATATTCAATACAGTTAGCTTTTTAACAAAAGTATCTAGAGTAGTTTCTTTTGTAGATATATTTTAATATGTTTTTTTAGAATCCACAACAATTTTTGTATGATTACTTTAAGACAGTTAAATGTTTTATTTTTTAGATTCTGTGTGATATAATGAAAAGCAATAGATAATAAGGAGTTTAAGCAAAGTGGACCTCTATGGGTTATATAAAATTGCTTATGAAAAATGGATGGAGGAAAAAATGTCAAGTGTAATACAAAGAGCTGAATTACAATCACAAATTTGGAAAATAGCAAATGATGTTCGTGGTTCAATAGATGGATGGGACTTTAAACAATATGTTTTAGGAACGCTTTTTTATAGATTTATCAGTGAAAACTTTTCTAGCTATATTGAAGCTGGGGACGATAGTTTTAGATATGCAGATTTAAGTGATGATGTTATAACGGAAGAAATTAAAGAGGATGCAATAAAAACAAAAGGATATTTTATCTATCCAAGCCAACTGTTCACCAATATTGCTAAAAACGCAAACAGTAACGAAAGTTTAAATACTGATTTAGCAGCAATATTTTCAGCCATTGAAAGCTCTGCAAATGGTTATCCCTCTGAATCAGATATCAAAGGACTGTTTGCTGATTTTGATACAACAAGCAATAGATTAGGAAATACAGTCAAAGATAAAAACAGTCGTTTAGCTGCCGTTATTAAAGGTGTTGAAGGGCTTAATTTTGGAAACTTTGAAGATAATCATATAGATTTGTTTGGTGACGCATATGAGTTTTTAATCTCTAACTACGCTGCTAATGCGGGTAAGTCGGGTGGAGAGTTCTTTACACCTCAAAGTGTATCTAAACTTATTGCGAAATTAGCGACACACAATCAAGCAACGATAAATAAAATCTATGACCCTGCTGCTGGATCAGGTTCACTGTTGCTACAAGCAAAAAAGCAATTTGATGACCATATCATTGAAGAGGGATTCTATGGACAAGAGATCAATCATACAACATATAATCTTGCACGTATGAATATGTTTTTACATAATGTAAATTATGATAAATTTGATATTAAATTAGGAAATACACTTACAGATCCAGAATTTGGAGATGAAAAGCCATTTGACGCTATTGTTTCAAATCCTCCATATTCAGTTAATTGGGTGGGGAGTGATGACCCAACTCTTATCAATGATGAGCGTTTTGCTCCTGCTGGAGTACTAGCACCAAAATCTAAAGCAGACTTTGCTTTTGTTCTTCATTGTTTAAATTATCTTTCAAGTAAAGGACGTGCTGCGATAGTTTGTTTCCCGGGAATATTCTATCGTGGTGGAGCAGAACAAAAAATTAGGAAATATTTAGTTGAAAACAATTTTGTTGAAACGGTTATATCGTTGGCACCAAATCTTTTCTTTGGTACTTCAATAGCTGTTAATATATTGATTCTTTCTAAGAGTAAAAAGGATTCTAAAACTCAATTTATAGATGCTAGTGGAGAAGATTTCTTTAAGAAAGAAACAAATAATAATATCTTAACAGAGGAGCATATTAAAGAGATTCTAAGAATATTTGATACCAAAGAGGATATTGACCATGTTTCAAAATCTGTTGATAATTCAAAAATAGCTGAAGAGGACTATAACCTTTCTGTAAATACATATGTAGAAGCAAAAGATACAAGGGAGATTATAGATATAAAGGAGTTAAATGCCAAGATAAAAGCAACAGTAAGCAATATAGATAGACTTCGTATTGAGATAGATAAGATAGTTGCAGAGATTGAGGACGAGTAATATGAGTAAATTAGAGCAACTAATCAAAGAGCTTTGCCCTGATGGAGTTGAGTATAAAACTTTGGGAGAAGTTTTTAATATTTTAGCTGGAGGAGATGTACCAAAAAAATTTTTATCTGATGTAAAAACAGAAGAATTCAATATTCCAATCTTATCTAATGGTATTGATGAAAAATCTTTATATGGTTGGACTAATGTAGGAAAAGTGGTTAAGCCTAGTCTCACAATTTCTGCTCGTGGTACAATTGGTTGGACTAGTTTTAGAGAAGAACCATTTTTTCCAATAGTTCGTTTGTTAGTTTTAACTCCTAAAATTGAATTAAACTTAAAATTTGCATATTATTTTATGAAAATGATTGAAAATGATTATAAAGTACCAACAACAGGAATTCCACAACTTACCAAACCTATGATAAACAATATTGAAATTCCCCTACCTCCATTACCAATACAAGAGGAGATTGTGCGTATTTTAGATACCTTTACAGAGCTTACAGCAGAGCTTACAATGAGAAAACAGCAATATGAATATTATAGAGAAACTCTTTTTAATTTTGAAAATAGTAGTATAAAATTTGTTCCAATGGGAGATGAAACTATTGGAAAATTTACTAGAGGATCAGGATTACAAAAAAAAGATTTTACTAATAACGGTGTTGGTTGTATTCACTATGGACAAATTTATACTTACTATGGTACCTATACTATAAAAACTAAAACTTTTGTATCAGAAGAATTTGCAAAAAAATCACGTATAGCTAGACATGGAGATTTAATAATAGCGACAACTAGCGAAAATGATGAAGATGTTTGTAAAGCTGTAGCATGGCTAGGGAATGAAGGAATTGCTATAAGTGGTGATGCGTGTTTTTATACACATAAGTTAAACCCCAAATATGTAGCTTACTTTTTTCAAACTGAACAATTTCAAAAACAAAAAAGATTATTTATTACAGGGACAAAAGTTAGACGTGTAAATGTTAGTGCTTTAGAAAAAATTCTAATCCCTCTTCCGCCTCTTGAAGAACAAGAGCGTATTGTGGATATCCTTGATAGATTTGATACTCTTGTAAATGACATTAAAACAGGATTACCAGCAGAGATAGAGGCACGACAAAAACAATATGAATACTATAGAGATAAGCTACTTACATTCAAAAAATTAGAAAGAGAAGTTTAATTTTGAAATTGAATATATATCAGGAGGAAATTATGAATAAAGTAGTAACTTTAGATTTTAAAAACAAAGTTTTCTCTATTGTTGAAAGTAGTAGAAAGAATATAATAAAAAATATAAATAATGAAATGCTAAAAGCATACTGGGAAATTGGACAAGAGATAGTAGAAGAGGAACAAAAAGGAAAACAAAAAGCTGAATATGGAAAACAGCTAATGTGTGAATTATCTAAGGATTTAACTTTAAAATATGGGAAAGGCTTCAGTAAAAGTAACTTATTTAACATGAGAAAATTTTATTTGGCTTTTCCAATTTTCCAGACAGTGTCTGGAAAATTCTCTTGGAGTCATTTTTTGGAGTTTATAAAGATAGAAGAAGTATTGGAAAGAGAGTTTTATATGACATTGTCACTTAACGAAGGATGGAGCGTAAGAGTTTTAAAAGATAGAATAAATTCAATGCTTTATCAAAGAACAGCAATTTCTAAAAGACCTGAAGAAACAATAAAAAATGATTTGATGAAATTACAAATAGAGAATAAAATGGAAACAACTTTATTCATAAGAGATCCATATATGTTAGATTTTTTAGATTTGTCAAATACTTATAGTGAAAGAGACCTAGAAAACGCAATATTGATTGAGCTTGAAAAATTTATACTAGAGTTTGGAAGTGACTTTGCTTTTTTAGCTAGACAAAAGAGAATCAAGGTTGGTCAAAATGATTATTATTTAGATTTATTATTTTACCACAGAAAAATGAGAAGGCTAGTTTTAATTGAATTAAAAATTGGGAAGTTTCAGCCACAAGATAAAGGACAGGTAGAACTTTATTTAAAATGGTTGAGTAAATATGAAAAGCAAGAGTTTGAAGAAGAACCTATTGCAATAATACTTTGTGCTAATAAAGACGAAGAAGAAGTAACTTTGTTGGATTTGGAAAAAGATAATATTCATATATCAGAGTATTGGTTAAATCTGCCACCTAAAGAAATTTTAGAAGAAAAACTCAGTATGGCTATGAAAAAATTGAGTTAAAATATTTCGATATGAATATTATAGAGATAAGTTACTTACATTCAAAAAATATGAAGTAAATAGATAAAGCTGACTTTTTGGTTAGCTTTATTTTTGTTTGTTGGAAATTTGAAAGAGAATGAGACCTTTGATTAGGGATTTAACATTGAAAAACCCTTGAAAATATGATAAAATTTTTAGATAGCAAAGTGTAATTTTGGAGGTAAAATGAAGATATATATTGCCCCTTTAGCGGGAGTTACAGATTATACATTCAGAGGAATTTTGGAGGAATATAAACCAGATTTAATGTTTACAGAGATGGTTAGTATAAATGCTTTAGAGATGGAAAATGAAAAAACTTTAAATCAAATTTTAAGAATAAGAGCTGGAGAGGGAGTTCAAATATTCGGTAAAGATGTAGAAAAGATGGTTTATAGTGCGAAATATATAACGGAAAAATTAGGTGTAAAACATATAGATGTAAATGCGGGTTGTCCAGTGAATAAGATTATAAAAAATGGCTATGGGGCAGCTCTACTAGAAGAACCAGATCAAATAAAGAGAATTTTGTGTGAAGTGAGAGAAGCTATACCAGATGATGTGAGCCTTTCTTTAAAAACACGAGTTGGTTATAAGGGCTTGAAGCAACATAGATTAGTGGGAAAAATAGCTGAAGAAGCAGGATGTAAACATATTACAATCCATGGAAGAACAAGAGAACAGATGTACAGTGGAGTTGCAAACTGGGATCTTATAAAAGAGGTTAAAGAGAGTGTCAATATTGAAGTTATAGGAAATGGAGATATTTTTACAGCTGAAGATGCTTATGAAAAGGTAAAATATTCGGGAGTGGATGGGATAATGTTAGCTAGAGGTATATGTGGGAACCCATGGCTAATAAAACAGATTAAAGAGAAGTTTGAAACTGGAGAAGTTAGAACAGAAGTTACACCAGAAATGCGGTTAGATATGGCAATTAGACATACACTTCAAGGGGAATTGGACAACCCTAATAAAAAATTTTTATTTGAACTTAGAAAGCATCTATGTTGGTATTTAAAAGGAATAAGAAATGGAGCAGCATTAAAGGGAGCTATAAATCAAATAGAAAGCTATGATGAACTAATAGAATTATTAGAAAGAGCTAAGGAAAATTTAAAATAAAGGGACGTGATTTTTTGTCAGTAGATACACCATTAATGAGCCAATATAAAGAGATAAAAAAAGAAAATAAAGATAACATCTTATTTTTTAGGTTAGGGGATTTTTATGAGATGTTTTTTGAAGATGCAGTTATAGCCTCAAAAGAGTTAGGGCTAACATTGACAAGTAGGAATAGAGAGAAGGGGATAGAGGTACCGTTAGCAGGAGTACCATATCACTCTTCAGCCGGATATATAGGTAAACTTGTGGCAAAAGGATATAAGGTTGCAATTTGTGAACAGGTAGAGGACCCCAAAAGCACAAAGGGAATCGTTAAAAGAGAAGTAGTAAGAGTTATTACTCCAGGTACAATAATAGATACTGAATATTTAGATGAAAAAAGTAATAATTACTTAATGGGAATTGTTGTAAAAAAGGAAACAATCGGTTTAACATATATTGATATAACAACTGGTGAATTTATAGCTAGTGAGAAAAAGAAAACAGAAGATTATGTGTATAGAATATTAGGGGAGATAAATAAAATATCTCCAAGAGAAGTTTTGATAGATGAGAACTCCTATGAAGAGCTAGAAAAAGAGTTAAAGCAATTTGCTCAATTGAATAAAATAAATATTAGTTCCTATCTAAAAGTGAAAAAAAGTGAAGATTTTTTGAAAAAATATTTTAAAGTTATTTCGCTGGACAGCTTCGGTTTAAATGGAAAAATTGCAGCTTCTGAAGCGGCTGCAATGGTTTTAGAGTATGTTCTAGAATTACAAAAAGGAAATGAAATACCTGTAGATAAGATAGTCTATACAGGGAGTGAGAATATAATGGAGTTAAACCTAACAACACAAAGAAATTTGGATGTTGTGGCATCAAATAGAGAAAATGGTGTATTAGGTACTTTACAATGGATTTTAGATAGTTGTAAAAGCTCCATGGGAAGTAGATTATTGAAGCATTTTTTAAAAAATCCTTCAACTGAAAAAGATACAATTCTTGAGAGACAAGAAAATATAGAGTTCTTTTATAAGAGTGTTCTTCTGAGAGAAGAGATAAGAGAAAAACTAAAAGATATATACGATATTGAAAGAATAATTGGAAAATTAATTTTAGGAAATGAAAATGCGAGAGATTTAGTGGCACTAAAAAAATCAATCTTGAATAGTTTAGAGATATACAAGGTTTTAAAAGGTAATCCGATTTTCGAGATATGTTTAGATGAGTTAATTGAAATATATAATTTGATAGAAAAAAGCATAAAAGATGAGGTTCCATTTTCTATTAGAGAAGGTGGAATAATAAAAGAGGGATATAGTGCTGAGTTAGATGAATTGCATAATATTTCTAACAATGGCAAAGATACGATTTTAGAGATTGAAAATAGGGAAAGAGAGAGAACAGGGATAAAAGGATTAAAGATAAAGTATAACAAAGTTTTTGGATACTTTATAGAAGTGACTAAAGCTAACATTCATTTGGTTCCTGAAGATTATATAAGAAAGCAAACATTGGCAAATGCTGAAAGATATATTGTTGAAGATTTAAAGATTTATGAAGAGAAAGTTCTAAATGCCAAGGATAAGATAGAAAGTTTAGAATATCATATTTTTAAAGAGATTTCTGAAAAAGTAAAAAGTTATAGGAATGAACTTCATGAGTTGGCATATAAATTAGCATATTTGGATGTTATAACAAATTTTGCTTATGTGGTGACAAAAAATAGCTATGTTAAGCCAGAGATAACAACAGAGGGAGATATAGAAATAATAGGCGGAAGACATCCAATTGTTGAGCAACTGGTAGGAAGAGAAAATTTTGTTAAGAACAGTATAGTTCTAAATAACGATAAAAATTTAATAATTTTGACAGGACCGAATATGTCAGGAAAATCTACATATATGAAACAGGTGGCTTTGATACTAATTATGGCTCATATAGGATGTTATGTTCCAGCAGAATATGCTAAAATAGGAATTGTGGATAAGATTTTTACAAGAATAGGTGCCAGTGATGATTTGGTTACTGGACAGTCCACATTTATGTTAGAAATGAGTGAAGTTGCCAATATAGTCAATAGTTCTACAAAAAATTCTTTTATTATTTTGGATGAAATAGGTAGAGGAACATCTACATTTGATGGAATTTCAATTGCGACAGCAATAACAGAATATATTCATGACAATATTGGAGCAAAGACAATCTTTGCAACACACTACCATGAATTGACTCAACTTGAATCAAAGTTGAATAAATCTGTAAATTTTAGAATTGAAGTTAAAGAGGATGAAAAAGAGATACTGTTTTTAAGAGAGATTGTAAAAGGGGGAGCTGATAAATCTTATGGAATAGAGGTTGCAAGATTAGCAGGTCTACCTAAAGAAATCTTAGATAGAGCAAAAGAGATGTTAAAAGTTCTAGAAAATAGAAAAATGATAATAGAAAAAAGAGTAAAAAAAGAACAGCTGATATTATTTGGAGATTTTAAACCCGAAACAAAAGAGGAAACTGTGAAAAAAGAGGAAGAAAATATTGTACAATTAGAAAATGAAGAGAGAATAGTATTACGTCTTTTGAGAGAGGCTGAATTGGATAAAATGACACCACTTGACGCCTTTTTAAAGTTAAATGAATTAAAACGTATTTTAAACTAGGAGGGCGCCATGAATAAAAAGAAAATAGCCTATAGAGTTATTATAGTAGCAGTATTAGTTTTGGGATACTTAAATTATTTTGGTAATGAGAAGAAGATAGAAAAAAAAGAAGATATAGTAGAAACTACTGGAGCTGTATATGATACTGAGGAGTATCATATAGAAGCTGATAAACAGAAAGATTTTTTAAAAACAAACGAAACAGTTTTTGAAAAAGCAAAAGCTGTAATTGATGGAATGATATTAACAGGAGATAATGCCTTTTTAGATGCTGGTAAAAATTTATTATTAAAATCCAATATTTTAGGAAAAAGTTTAACTGGTTGGGAATTTGAAACTCAAGAGGCAAAATACAATAAAGAAAATGGTGAGATAGAATCTACAATAGGTGTTACAGCAATCAATAAAGCCGAAGGAATAGAGGTTTCAGGTAAAAATTTTAAAAGTGATACCAAGATGGAAAATGTAGTCTTATCTGGAGATGTGAAATTCAAAACCAAGAATATGACTTTATCGGCTGAAAAAGCGAAGTATAACGATAAAGATAAGATAGTGGATATAGATGGGAATTCATTTCTATCTGGGTCAAATTTTGGAAATGAGTCGGGAGTGTTAAGTGGAAATTTTAAAGGTTTGAAGTATAATGTAAAAACAAATATATTAACTACTTCCAATTCTTTTATGCTAGATTATAATGGTATTAAGTTATATGGTGATAACTTAGTGCTAAATGATAAAACAGAGGCTTTTAAAATAAGTAAAAATGTGTATGTATTAGCAGATGGATATAAAATAGATATGGAAAGTATTACCTCAGATGGTGGAGATAATATAAGTTTTAATGGAAAGATATCAGGGACTAATGGAACTTACTCTTTTAAAGGTGACAATGGAGTTTACAATAAAGTTACTAGAAAATTTGTTTTAAAAGGTAATGTTCAAGGGACTGACAAAAGCGGTGGAAAACTTTTGACAGACATGGCAATTTATGCACTGGATACAAAAGAGCTAGAATTGATTAGCGATAAAAATACAGAGTATACAAGTCCAGAAAATAGGATTTTAACAAAAAATTTAATCTATTTAACAGAAACTGGTGAGTTGTATTTAAAGAATGGATACACATATTTCAGTGATAAATACAATAGTAAAGGAGAAAACTTTTTTTATAATAAAGTTACTGGTAAAGGGTATGTTATAAAAGGAGATATAAAAAATAATATAGAAAATCAGTATGCTTCTGGAAATAGAGTGGACTTTGATAGACAGGAAGACAGCTATTTGATAGATGGAGACGCTTATTTTGAGGATAGTAATTATATATTTGAAAGTCAAAAGATAGATTATCTGGGAAAGAAAGGTTTTGTATATTTACCAAATGAATATATTTTAAAGAGAAAAAAAGAAAAAGATACTTTTGAAGGTTTAAAAGGGGAATACAATCTAACTACGGAAGTATTCAAATCCTTTGGTCATTTTAAATATGTGAGTGTCGATAACATTGTTGAAGGAACAAACTTAAATTTTAACCAAAAAACTGGAATAGGGTCAGTAGAAAAAGATTTGGTTGCTTTTGATAGAAAAGGTGAAACTAAATTAAATTCAGTAAGTGGTGAGTTTAAAGAGAATGAGTTTGTAAAGTTAAAAGATAAGCTGGTTTTACGAAGCGGAGATATTATAGTAAATGCAAACTCTGCAGACTATCAAATAAAGGATCAAAAAATATATATTCCGGGTGAAATTGTATTTGAGGATGATGTTAAAAAAAGTACTGGGAAAATGTATAATGGAGTATATGAAGCTGATAAAAAAGTATTTACTGGTGAAAAATTTAATGGAAAAGATGTGAAGAATACATTAAAAAGTGATATAATAAAGTACTTTACTTCTCAAGGAAATTTTGTTTTGGAAAAAAATGCTGAAATTAAAGATGAGAAGACAACTTTAAGAGGAGACCGATTAGAGTACAATAAAAATACAGAAGTAGCTATTTCTCCAAAAAGATTTGAAATAGATTATAGTGATTACAATATAGTTGGAGATAAAGGAGCCTTAGATAAAAAAACTAGTCATTTAACAGGTAAAAATATACAGATAAAATCAAAGTTGAATGAGGAGTTTAGAGGTGATAAAGTGGAGGGTACCTTAGATAACATGAATTTAGATTTTACTGGAAATGTTTCTGGAAAAATTTATCAAGATGGAGTGCCTGTAAACTTTAAAGGAGATTTTGCAAGAGTGTACTTTAAAAAAGATGCTCAAGGAAAAAATCAAGTTCAGAGAGTTGAAGCTAGAAAAAATGCCGTGGTTCAGAAAGAGGGAACAACTCTTTACTCGGATTATTTGGAGATTCAACCAGAGAAAAAATTAATATTTGGAAAAGATAATACTAAAGCGGTGCTAAAAGATAAAGATGGAATAGTGACTACAGTTACTTCAAATATGATGACGGGAGATTTGAATACAGAGATTATTGATTTAGTGGGAAAAGTTGTAATTGTGAGAAAAGATAAAGATAAAGTATTAAATGCAACATCAACAAAAGCAAAGATAAAAAATAAAGATAATATAGTTGAATTAAGAGGGGATGTTGTTGTTGACGACGGTGAATCTGTAATAAAATCTGATGAAGCAGATTATAATACAAAAACTAATAAAGTAAAGGCTAGAGGAAACGTTTTTGTAGATTATAAAGTAAATGAGAAAAAAAGTATAACAAGTGCAAATCAAGTAAAATCGGGGTATAACAAAATATTGAAAAAATAAGGAGAATCTATGAGAAGTATAATCGCTCAAGGATTATGTAAAAGTTATAAAAAAAGACAGGTAGTTAAGAATGTTAGCTTAGAGGTAAAAAAAGGCGAGATTGTAGGACTTTTAGGACCTAATGGAGCGGGAAAAACTACAACATTTTACATGATAACTGGAATAGTTAAACCTGAAAAGGGTCAAGTTTTTATCAATGAAATAGATATAACAGAGTATCCAATGTATAAAAGAGCAGATATGGGAATTGGATATCTTGCACAGGAACCATCAATATTTAGAAATCTTTCTGTCGAAGACAATATACTGGCTATATTAGAGATGAAAGGATTACCAAAGGATGAGCAGATAAAAAAAATGCGAGGGCTGTTGGAAGAGTTCAAATTAACTCATGTAGCAAAATCAATGGGATATTCTCTTTCTGGAGGAGAGAGAAGAAGAGTTGAAATCGCTAGAACAATAGCTAATGATCCGGACTTTATACTATTAGATGAACCATTTGCAGGAGTTGATCCGATAGCGGTAGAGGATATACAACAAATTATTAAGTACTTAAAACAAAGAGGACTAGGAATATTGATTACAGATCATTCGGTAAGAGAAACACTATCTATAACTGAAAAAGCTTATATAATGGCTAATGGAAAAGTGTTAATAAGTGGAACTCCAGAAGAGATAGCTTCTAATCCAATGGCAAAGAAAGTATATTTAGGAGAAAACTTTAAATTAGATTAAATAAATTTTAGAAATACAGTGGAGGAAACAAGAATATGTTAACAGGTAACGAAATTAGAAGCAAATTTATAGAATTTTTCGAAAAGAAAAATCATAAGCACTTTGAGAGTGCATCACTTATCCCAGATGATCCTACTCTTTTATTAACAGTTGCTGGAATGGTTCCTTTTAAGCCATATTTTTTAGGACAGAAGGAAGCTCCAACACCAAGAGTAACAACTTATCAAAAGTGTATTAGAACCAATGACTTAGAAAATGTTGGAAGAACTGCAAGACATCATACTTTTTTTGAGATGTTGGGAAATTTCTCTTTTGGGGATTATTTCAGAGAGGAAGCGATAGTTTGGTCATGGGAATTTATAACAGAAGTTTTAAAATTAGATAAAGATAAATTATGGGTTTCAGTGTTTACAACGGATGATGAAGCGGAAAAAATTTGGATTGAAAAATGTAATTTCCCGAAAGAAAGAATCGTAAGAATGGGAGAATCTGAAAACTGGTGGGCAGCGGGACCAACAGGTTCATGTGGACCATGTTCAGAAATCCACGTCGATTTAGGACCAGCTTATGGAGGAGATGAAAATTCTAAATTAGGGGATGAGGGAACAGATAATAGATTTATTGAAATTTGGAATTTAGTTTTCACTGAGTGGAATAGAATGGAGGATGGATCGTTACAACCGCTTCCAAAGAAAAATATAGATACAGGAGCTGGACTTGAAAGAGTGGCAGCAATGGTGCAAGGTAAGTCAAATAACTTTGAAACAGATTTGTTATTTCCTATAGTTGAAGAAGCTAGTAGGCTTACAAATACAAAATATGGAGTAGAACCTGAAGTAGACTTTTCATTAAAAGTGATAACAGATCATGCAAGGGCGGTTACCTTTCTAGTTAATGATGGGGTTATACCATCTAACGAAGGAAGAGGTTATATTTTGAGAAGAATTTTAAGAAGAGCGGTAAGACATGGAAGACTTCTTGGAAGAAAAGAGTTATTTATGTATGAGATGGTGGACAAAGTCGTAGATATAATGGATGGAGCATATCCTGAGTTAAGAAAGAATCTAAAGCATATCAAAAAAGTTGTGAAGATTGAAGAGGAAAAATTCTCTAATACATTGGATCAGGGAATACAGCTTGTTATGAATGAAATAGAGGGAGTAAAGTTAAAAGGTGGAACAAAACTATCGGGAGATGTGACATTCAAACTTTATGATACTTATGGATTTCCTTATGAACTGACAGAAGAAATCTGTGAAGAAAATGGAATTGAAGTTTCAAAAGATGAATTCTTGGAAAAGATGGAAGAACAAAGAGAGAAAGCTAGATCAGCAAGAACTGTTATCATGGAAAAAGGGCAAGATAACTTTATAGAGGAGTTCTATGATAGACATGGAAAAACAGAGTTTACAGGATACTGTGATTTGATGACTCCAGCAACTCTTTTAAGTGCTAGAGAGCTAGAGAATGGTAAATATGCTCTTATTTTTGATCAAACGCCATTCTATGCAGAGTCTGGAGGACAAGAAGCTGATCAAGGTATTATAGAGGGAGAGAATTTAGTAGCAAAGGTATTGGATGTTCAAAAACAAAAAGAGATTTACACTCACATAGTTGAAATAGAAAGTGGGTTGGAAGAGTTAATCGAAGGAACGCTGTTAAATTTAACTGTGGATCCAGTTAGAAGAGAGGAGATTGCAAAAAATCATACAGCGACACATCTATTGCATCAAGCCTTAAAAGATGTACTGGGAACTCATGTTCAACAGGCAGGTTCATCTTGTGGTGCAGAGAGGCTAAGATTTGACTTTAACCACTATGAGGCATTAACACCTGAAGAACTTGAAAAAGTTGAAAAAGCAGTAAATGAAAGAATATTTATGGCTACAGCAGTGAATGCAGAAATTATGTCAATGAATGACGCAAAATCAAAAGGGGCAACAGCTTTATTTGGAGATAAGTATGGAGATGAAGTAAGAGTTGTTTCAATAGGTGATTATTCAATGGAGCTTTGCGGAGGAACTCACATAAGCAATATCAGTAAGATAGGAATTTTTAAAATAGTTTCAGAAGCTGGAGTTGCAGCAGGAGTTAGAAGAATAGAGGCTCAAACTAGTTATAGAGCATACCTAGCGGTTTTAGAAATGGAAAATACCATGAAAAGAGTTGCTAAGAACTTAAAAGTTGACTTACAAAAAGTTGAGGAAAGATCAGAGAAAGTTGTTGAAGAAGTGAGAGAGTTATCGAAGGAAGTTGATGCTCTAAAAACTAAGGTGGCGACATTTGAAGCAAATTCATTATTTGATGAGATTGAAGAGATAAATGGAGTTAAAGTTTTAGTGAAGGATTTTAAAGATAAAGAAGCAGATTCTTTAAGGGAGATTGTAGACAAGGCAAAAGATAAGTTAGGAAGCTGTGTTATCGTATTGGGATCAAATAATGAAAAAGCTATATTTGCGATTGGAGTTACAAAGGATTTAATCGGAAAAGTTAAAGCTGGAGATTTAGTGAGAGAAGCGGCTAAGATAGCTGAAGGAAATGGCGGAGGTAGACCTGATTTTGCACAGGCCGGTGGAAAGAATGGAGCAAAGGTCAAGGAAGCGCTTTCAGCTGTAAAGGAGATTTTAGTAAAAACACTATAAATGGAGGAAGATAGTTATGTATAAAAGATATCTTTCTTTAGATGTGGGAGATGTGAGAATAGGGGTGGCAAAGTCAGACTTGATGGGAATGGTTGCCACTCCCCTAGAAGTGATAGATAGAAGAAAAACTAAAGCTGTGAAGAGAATTGCTGAATTGTGTAGACAAGAAAACAGTAAATCAATAGTTATAGGAATACCTAAAAGTTTAGATGGAACTGAAAAACGTCAGGCAGAAAAAGTAAGAGAGTTTATGGATAAATTAAATAAATCTATTGAAGGATTAGAGTTTTTTGAGATAGATGAAAGACTTTCCACTGTTTCAGCAGATAGAATGTTAAATGAAACAAATTTAAGGGGAGCTAAAGAAAAAAGAAAAGTGGTTGATAAGATAGCAGCGGCTATTATATTACAGACATTTTTAGACATGAAAAAATAACTGAGTGGAGGATAGCATGAATTTTAAGGGAATGACAAAACTGTTTTTTGTACTAGTTATCCTAGTATGTTCTTGGTGGTTAGCAATAGTAAAACCAACGAAGCTAGGACTGGACTTAAAAGGTGGAGTTTATGTGGTTTTACAGGCCAAGCCAGAAGAGGGTATGGAATTAGATGATGAAGCAATGAATAGATTAATAGAAGTTTTAGATAGAAGAATAAATGGTCTTGGAGTAGCGGAGTCAGTTGTGCAAAGAGCGGGGATAGATAGAGTTATCATAGAATTACCGGGGATTACTAATTCAGATGACGCGGTAAAGATGATAGGAAAAACAGCTTTATTGGAATTTAAAATAATGAATGGAGATGGGTCTTTGGGTGAAACATTGTTGACAGGTGGAGCACTAAAAAAGGCAGAAGTTTCATACGATAATTTAGGAAGACCTCAAATTCAATTTGAGATGAATATAGAGGGAGCAAAAGAGTTTGCTAGAATAACAAGAGAAAATATTGGAAAAAGATTAGCTATAACACTTGATGGAGAAGTTCAAACTGCACCTTCAATAAATAGTGAAATTCCAAGTGGAAATGGAGTTATAACTGGAAGTTACACTCCAGATGAAGCTAAAAAAACAGCAACACTTTTAAACGCAGGAGCACTACCAGTAAAAGCAGAAATAATTGAAACAAGAATTGTTGGCGCATCCTTAGGAGACGAATCAATAGCTCAAAGTAAAGTAGCTGGTATGGTAGCGGTTGGATTAATTGCAATATTTATGTTATTTATGTATAGGTTACCTGGGTTCGTAGCAGATTTAGCTCTACTAAGCTTTGGTCTTGTGATGTTCGCAATGTTAAATTTTATTGATGCAACATTAACACTGCCGGGAATAGCGGGTATGATATTATCAGCTGGTATGGCAGTTGATGCCAATGTCATAATTTTTGAGAGAATAAAAGATGAGTTAAAGTTAGGAAATACAATCAATGGTGCTATAAAACTTGGATTTAGTAAGGGAATAGCTTCGATTATAGACTCAAATGTAACAACATTATTAACAGCTTTAGTGCTATTTATGTTTGGAACAGGAACTGTAAAAGGATTTGCAGTAACTTTAACAATTGGAACTGTGGCATCAATGCTTACAGCGGTTTTCATAACAAAGGTTCTGTTAACAACAACAGTGGATTTATTTAAAATAAAAAGAACAGAGTTCTTCGGTGTGAAAAGGGGGTAAGTAAATGTATATTGAGGTAATTAAGCACAGTAAAAAATGGATAACATTATCAGCAATATCTTTTATAATATTCCTAGGAATGTTTTTAATAAAGGGATTGAATTATGGAATAGACTTTACAGGTGGAAGTTTAATTCAGCTAAATTATGCCAACACTATAACGTTATCAGATATAAATAAGGAGTTAGATGAAGTGGCGGTTGAAATTCCACAACTTTCATCAACTGCAAGAAAAGTTCAAGTTTCTCAGAGTGATAATAATGTTATTATTAGAACCGCTGAGATGAGTGATAAAGATACAGAAAAATTACTAACAGATCTTCAAGTGTTAGGGGAATATAAGCTAGAGAGAGCTGAAAAGGTTGGAGCAACAATAGGTGAGGAGTTAAAAACATCAGCTGTATATGCTCTTACAATAGGTGGAATACTAATAGTTTTATATATAACAATGAGATATGAGTTTAAATTCGCGATAGCGGGAATTTTAACATTATTACATGATGTGACAGCAGCTTTAGGAGTTATTGCACTATTAGGATACGAAGTTGATACGCCATTTATAGCAGCAATATTAACAATTTTAGGATATTCTATCAACGATACTATCATAATATATGATAGAATTAGAGAGAGCTTAAGAAAAAAATCAGATTTGACATTTGGAGAAGTATTAAATAGAAGCTTGAATCAAGTTTTAGTAAGATCAATTAATACTTCAATTACGACATTGTTAGCATTAGTTGCAATTTTGGTATTTGGTGGAGCTAGTTTAAGAACATTTACAACGACGCTTTTAGTGGGAATTGGAGTAGGAACTTATTCATCAATATATATTTCAACACCTTTAGTATATCTTTTTGAAAAGAAAAGAGACGATAAGTATGAACCTAAAAAAGATGATGATGATGACAATTCACACCCCGAAGAAAAAATTGTAGTATAAAACAAAAAAGCCACCTTTCATAGGTGGCTTAATCTACTTAATAATAGTTGGAGGAAAAAATGAGAACGTGGGCAGAGATAGATCTAGATAATTTAGAGTATAATATAAAAAAAATAAAAGAACTATCTCATGACAGAGACATAATGGCCATTATAAAAGCAGATGCCTATGGAATGGGAGCAGTCACAATAGCAAAAGAACTTTCAAAGATGGGGGTAAAAATTTTTGGAGTTTCATCTCTAGAAGAGGGGATAGAACTAAGAAATAACGGCATTGATGATGAAATTTTAATCTTGGCAGGAATTTTTAATGATGAGTTAAAAGAGGCAGAGAGAAAAAATTTACAAGTTACTTTGACTGATCTTTCTCAGATAGAATATATTAGTGAAAAAGAACTTTCATTGAAAGTACATATAAAAGTTGACACAGGAATGGGAAGAGTTGGATTTACGGTGGAGGAAGGAAAAACTGCTATCGATATATGTAGAGAAAAAAATATTGAAGTAGTAGGAGTATATTCACATTTATCGGTATCAGATGAATCGGATGAAGAGTCAATAAACTATACGAAAAAACAGATAGAGAAATTTAAAGATTTTGAAAAATTAGAAGAGATAAAATATATCCATATTCTTAATAGTGGAGGAATATTGAAGTTTTCTGAAACTCCTCAAAGCAATTTGGTTAGAGCTGGAATAATTATGTATGGTGTTTATGGAGAGGGAGTTATAGAAGATTTAAAAAGAGTTTTTACATTAAAAAGTAGAATACTTTTCTTGAAAGAACTAAAAGAGGATATAGATATATCTTATGGAAGGCTAGGCAAAGGATATAGAAACGACTTAATTGCAACAGTGACAGTAGGGTATGCTGACGGTTTTAGGAGAGAATTTTCGAATAAGGGAACAATTGAAGTTCATGGTATTGCTTGTAAAATAGTCGGAAAAGTATGTATGGATATGCTTATGATAAAAATACCGGATGAACTAAAAAATAGGGTCAAAGTGGGAGATGAAGTAACTGTGATGGGAGAGGATATTTTTGAAAAGTCAGTAATGATAGGTTCTTCCATCTATGAGCTATTTACAGGATTGAGTAGGAGAGTTAGTCGAGTCTATTTGAAACATGGGAAACCATACTCAGTAAATAGCTTGATAGGAAAATTATAAAGGAGAAACTGATGGCAAAAGTAATATTAGAAGCAGGAAAAGAGAAAAAAATTAGAAATTTTTATCCGAATGTATTTAAGGATGAAATACAAGAAGTTTTAGGAAAAACTTCAAATGGAGATATAGTAGAAGTTTGTACAACGGATGGAGAAGTAGTGGCGAAAGGTTATGTGACGGAATCTACAAATGCATTCGTAAGAGTTTTAACAACAAGGGATGTAGCGGTTGATAAAACGTTGATTTTAGAAAAAATAAAAAGAGCTTATGAAAAGAGAAAGCATCTTTTGACAGAAACAAATTGTATTCGAGTTTTTTATTCTGAAGCGGATGGAATACCGGGGTTAATAATTGATAAATTTGATAAATATGTATCAGTACAATTTAGAAATTCAGGATTAGAAGTGGCATTTAGACAAGATATAATAAATGCGATAAAAAAAGTTATGAAACCAAAAGGGATATATGAAAGAAGTGATGTTGAAAATAGAACTCACGAGGGTGTGGAACAGCAAACTGGAATAATATATGGAGAGATTCCTGAAAGAATAGTAATGGAAGACAATGGATTAAAGTATTATGTTGATATCGTAGATGGACAAAAAACAGGGTTTTTCTTAGATCAAAGAGATTCTAGAAAGTTTATAAGACCATTTTTAAATGAAAACACAAGATTTTTAGATGTGTTTTCAAGTAGTGGTGGATTTTCGGTTGCGGCATTAAAAGAGGGATGTAAAAAAGTTGTGGCAATTGATAAGGAGCCACACGCTCTGGAGTTATGCAAAGAAAACTATGAATTAAACGGATTTACAAATGATTTTGAAACAGCGGAAGGAGACGCCTTTTTAATGCTAAAAATTTTGGCCAATAGAGGGGAAAAATTTGATGTAATAACTTTAGATCCACCTTCATTAATAAAGAAAAAGATAGATGTTCCAAGAGGAAGAGATATGTTTTTTACTCTGTGTGATGAGAGTTTTAAATTGATTGAAGAGGGTGGAATAGTTGGAATAATAACGTGTGCTTATCATATGTCTCTTCAAGATTTGATAGAGGTGACGAGAATGGCTGCTTCAAAAAATGGAAAGTTGCTACAAGTCATAGGTGTAAATTATCAACCAGAAGATCATCCATGGATTTTACATATTCCAGAAACACTATATCTAAAAGCTTTATGGGTTAGAGTAGTAAATAATTAATTTAAAGGGGGAATAATTATGTACTTAGATATTTTAATAATAGTGATACTAATATTTGCAGTAATCGAAGGATTGAAAGATGGATTTTTACTACAATTTTTCTCAATCTTTGGAATTTTTATAGACTTTATTATAGCTCAAAAATTTACTCCAATCGTAATAGAAAAGTTGGCTATGAGTAACAATGAAAGTAACTATTTATTGACATATATAGGTGTTTTTATAGTATCATATTTTGTCATAGCTATTCTAATGTTTTTTATAGGGATTATTCTAAAAAATCAAAATAAAGGGTTTTTATCCAGAGGTCTAGGTGGAGTATTTGGATTAGCAAAAGGACTTGTAGTTTCATTGATAGTTCTGTTTATCTTTAATTATGCTGCACAAAAATATACAGTTTTGAAAAAGTATGGAGCAGATAGTAAAACAAATGGAGTATTTTTGGAAAAATCTCATTATATTGAGGAGTATTTACCAAAAGAATTAAAATCAGAGTTGAATTATATAAAGGGAAAAGAGCTAGTTGAAAAGTATTTTAATAAAATGTTTTAGGAGAAGACAATGAAAATAATTGAAAAATATATATTGGAAGATGTAAAGATGCCAATAATATTTGGAGTGTCACTATTTACTTTTATTTTTTTAATAGAGATTATAGTATCTTTAATGGAAAACATAATTGTGAAGGGAATTTCATTAATTGATGTATTAAGAATATTGTCATTTTATCTACCTCCAATTTTAGCACAAACAATACCAATGGGTGTATTTCTAGGAGTTATGATAACTTTTTCTAAACTTACAAGAACGAGCGAAACTACTGCAATGAGCTCGATAGGGATGTCTTTAGATGATATATTGAAGCCAATAATAATATTGGCTTCAATAATTACTATTTTTATATTTTTTTTACAAGAGAGCATTATTCCTAGATCTTTTAGTAAGTTAGAAGAGATAACTATGAAGATAGCGTATGAGAACCCAGTGTTTCAGTTAAAAGAAAAAATATTGATCGATGAGGTTGATGACTATAGTTTATACATTGAAAAAATTGATAGAAAAACTAATGAAGCTGAAAATGTATTAATATTTCAAAAAGAAGATAAAGCCTCATTTCCTACTATTTTGTTAGGGGATAGAGCCTATTGGAAAAATGTAAATATGGTGTTAGAGGATTCTACATTCTATACTTTTAATCCAGATGGAACAATAAAATTAGAAGGGGAGTTTAAACAGAAAAAAATACCTCTAAGCTCATATTTTCAAGAGGTTAATATAGAGGTAAAAGATATAGAAGCTATGAGTATAACGACTCTTTTAAAAAAATTAAAAGATAAAACATATTTGGAAAAAATTCCATATTTAGTAGAAATAAATAGAAAAGTAGCGATTCCATTGTCAACTGTTGTGCTAGCTATATTGGGAGTTCTTTTATCAATAGGACACCATAGAAGTGGAAAAGGAGCTAGTTTTGGAGTAAGTTTAGGGGTTATATTTATCTATATTATGTTTTTGAATATAGGGATTGTAATGGCAAATAGAGGTGTGGTATCACCATATATAGGAGTTTGGCTACCTAATTTGTTGTTGATTGGTGGAACAGCTTTACTATATAAAAGAAAAGCGGGTGGTGCTAGATGAAGAGGTTAGATATCTATATAAGTAAAAATTTTATAAAGTCATTTCTATTGAGTTTAATAGCATTTATAAATATTTTTATATTGAGTCAACTATTTAAAATAATAAGATACATAACGACAGGAAGAATGAGTGTTCCAGAATCGGCGACGTATATATTTTATCTATTGCCAAAAATTTTTATAGAAGTTACACCTTTAGCAATACTTTTGGGTTCGCTGATGTGCATCAATAAAATGGCATCCAATTTAGAGATTATATCTTTAAAAACTTCTGGAATAAGTTTTAGAAGAATAGTGAGGTATCCAATAATAATATCATTTTTAATATCTCTAATAGTCTTTCAAGTGATGAACCGTGTTCATCCAGTGGCTTTAGCTAAAAGTAGAGCTTTAAGGGCTGGAAGGAAAATAGCGGAAAGAGTATTACCCACAGTGAAAAATAACGCATTTTTAAGAACTGAAGACAATACTGTTTACTATATAAAGCAAGTGGATAGAATTGGTAACAAGGGTAAGCTCTTAGAAATAGTGAAATTAAATAAAGAGTTTGATAAAATAGAGGAGATAGTAACTGCTAAAAGTGGTGAATTTGATATAAATAAAAACCAATGGATACTTAAAGATGCCGTGGTGAACAATTTTACTAATAAAACTCAAAAGAGATACAAAGTTTATTCAGATGAAACTTTTGATAAAGGACCATCAAATTTTATAACAATTCAAGGTGATCCAGATGAACTAACAAATGCTGAAATAGCAAAATCAATTAGGGATATTAGAGTAACAGGTGGAGATATAAAAGAGTCCTTATCTGTTTTAGGAAAAAGATACTCGTTTCCCTTTGCAAGTTTTATTGTATCATTTTTAGGATTATCTTTAGGAAGTAGATACGTTAGAGGAGCTTCAGCTATAAGTATCGCTTTAAGTGTGGGATTAGGTTATTCATACTATATAGTACAAGCTTCATTTGAAGCTTTAAGTATAAATGGATTATTGAATCCATTTTTAAGTGGTTGGATTCCAAATGTAATATTTTTATGTTTAGGAATTTACTTTATGAGAAAAGCAGAATATTGAGGAGGAAAATGAGCATAACAACTAGGAGATTAGATAATGGCATAACGTTATTAATGGAAGATATCAAAAGTATAAATACAGCTAGTTTAGGTTTTTTTGTTAGAGCTGGAGTAAAAAATGAGTTACCTGGAGAAGAGGGGATATCACATTTTATAGAGCACTTATTATTTAAAGGAACAACTAATCGTTCAGCAAAAGAGATATCTGAAGAGATTGATGATCAAGGTGGAATGATAAACGCATATACAAGTGTTGAAAAAACAGCATACTATATTCAAATGACTTCAAATACTCTGGAGATTGGAATTGATATTTTAAATGATATGTTTCTAAACTCTACCTTTACAGATGAAAATATTGAAAAAGAAAGAAATGTAATAATAGAAGAGATAAGAATGTATGAAGATATTCCAGAAGAGGTTGTGCATGAAGAAAATCTTGGATTTGCTATAACTGGTGTACAAAGCCAAAAAGTAGCTGGAACAGTAGAAAGTTTAAAAGGGATAGATAGAGAAAAAATATTAAGGTATTTTTATGATATGTATAAACCAGAAAATATAGTTGTTGCAGTAGCAGGAAATATAGAAGAGGATAAGATATTTAAACAACTAAATGAGGGAATTGGACAATTGAAGGATAGAAGTACAAAAAGAATCTACAATGGTGAGATGATTATAAACTCTGGAGAGAAAATAATAGTTCAAGAAACAAATCAAGTTCATTTGTGTGTTAATACTTTAGGAACTTCTAGCACCGATAGAGATCGGGTGGAAACATCAGTGATATCAAATATTTTGGGTGGAAATATGAGCTCTAGGCTTTTCCAAAAAATTAGGGAAGAAAGAGGGTTAGCTTATTCAGTTTATTCGTACACTTCCAATTTTGATGAAGGGGGTCTGTTTACTGTATATGCGGGAACTACTCATGAAGACTACAAGGAAGTGATAGCTTTGATAGAGGAGGAACTAAGAGAGTTAAAGGAGAATGGAATTACTGAAAAGGAGCTTCAAAGAGCAAAAAATCAATTTTTGAGCATGGTGACCTTTGGACTGGAAAGTAGTAAGGGAAAAATGACAAGAATGGCAGGTTCATATTTAGTTTATGGCTATGTAAGAGATATTGAAACTGTAATAAAAGAGATTGAAGCTGTAAATTTACACGATATAAAAAGAGTTGCAAATAAAATATTTGATGAAAAATATATATCTAAAACAATTTTAGGAAATATATAAAGGGGAAAAAATGGAAAAAGTTATTGTTAAACTAGTACTGGAAGATGGAATAGAATTACCTAGATATATGACGGCGGGTGCGGCTGGAATGGATGTTAAAGCAAATATTACTGGACCAGTTACATTAAAAAGCTTAGAAAGAAAGTTAATTCCAACTGGAATAAAAATGGAGATACCTTACGGATATGAAGTGCAAGTTAGACCAAGAAGCGGATTAGCTTTAAAGCATGGGATAACTTTAGTGAATACACCTGGGACTATCGATTCGGATTATAGAGGTGAAGTTGGGATTATATTGATAAACTTAAGTAGTGAAGAATTTGTTATAAATCCAGGAGAGAGAATAGGACAATTGGTTCTTCAAAAAGTTTATAAGATGGAGTTTGAAGAGGTGGAAGAGTTGTCAGCAACTGTAAGAGCAGAGGGTGGATTTGGTCATACAGGGAAATAGGAGAAGTTAATGGGAAAAAATCATGATTTAGTAGTTACTACAAAAAAAATAAAAAAAATGAAAAATATGATTTTATATATTGCGCTATGTATAATTTTAATAAGTTTATTAACTGTGTATAGTGCAACAATCCATAAGGGGACATCATTTTTTTACAAGGAAATTGTTTGGATAGGGCTAGGTGTCTTGACATATGTTATATTTTCATTTATAGACTATAGAGTATATGGAAAGTATTATAAAATTATATATCTTTTGAATATTACATTGCTACTGTTGGTATTTGTTATAGGTGATAAAAGATTGGGAGCTCAGAGATGGATTGATTTAGGGTTTATAACGATTCAACCTTCTGAATTTTCAAAATTATTTATCGTTTTAACTCTTTCAGAAGTTTTAGCTACAAAATACAATAATAAATTTTTAGGATTTAAGAGTATTTTTGCAACTAGTCTGCATGTTTTACCTATATTTTTATTAATAGCAGCTCAGCCAGACCTAGGAACAGCATTGGTTATAGTATTTTTATATTTAATTCTAATTTTTATAAATGGAATAGATTGGAAAACTCTAATAATTCTAGCACTTATAGGAATTTCGACAGCTCCAATTGGGTATTTCTTTTTATTAAAAGATTATCAAAGAGAGAGAGTGATGACTTTTTTAAATCCAGAAGCCGATCTACTAGGGAGTGGATGGAATGTTACACAATCAATGATTGCAGTTGGATCAGGTGGAATCTTTGGAAAGGGATTTTTGCAAGGAACTCAGAGTAAGCTGAGATTTTTACCAGAATCGCATACAGATTTTATAGCAGCTGTATTTTTGGAGGAAAGAGGTTTAGTTGGAGGATGTGTTTTATTGATGCTCTATATTTTGCTTCTGTGGGGAATATTGAGAATCGGAGATAAAACGGAAGGATATGGAAAACTTATATGCTATGGAATATCAGCTATCTTCTTTTTTCATATAGTCATAAATATAGGAATGGTCATAGGAATAATGCCAGTCACAGGACTACCACTTCTTCTTATGAGCTATGGTGGAACATCATTTTTGTTTGCTTTTGCAATGTTAGGAATAGTTCAAAGTATAAATATATATAGGGAGTAGAGAATGGAATATGTTATAGACTCTAGTTTTCATGAGGTCAGATTGGATAGATTTTTGAGAAAGAAATATGAAAATACACCATTGACAGAGATTTTTAAAGGAATAAGAACTGGAAAAATAAAAGTTAATGGAAAAAAATCTAAGGAAAACTATAGATTAAAAGAGGGGGACATTGTAAAAGTTTTAATAGCTGGTGGAGAAACAGTTATGAAGAGTTTTATGAAGATTTCACCTCAAGATATGAGCATCCTAAAGAATGGAATTGTTTATGAAGATGAGAAAGTTGTGATTTTTAATAAAGAGGCCAATATGGTTATGCATAAGGGAAGTGGACATGAATATGGGCTCTCTGAGCTTTTTAAAAGTTACTATGGGACAGATGAATTTAACTTTGTGAATAGAATAGATAAAGCCACATCTGGATTGGTTATAGGAGCTAAAAGTTTGGCAGTGACCAGAGAGTTAGCTGAAGAGGTCAGAGAGGGAAAAACAGATAAAAAGTATTATATACTAGTTGATGGAACTGTCGATAAGAAAGAGTTTACTTTAAAAACATATCTAAAAAAAGATGAGACAAAAGTTGTCGAATTATCTTCATATGAGGATGGAGCAAAGGAAAGTATATCCTATTTTAAGGTTTTAAAAGTGGGAAGAAAAAGAAGCATTTTGGAGGGAAGGCTTGAAACAGGGAGAACACATCAACTAAGAGTACAATTGTCAAGTTTGGGGTATCCAATAGTTGGAGATGGGAAGTATGGAAAAGGCGGAAAAGACATGTTTCTATTTTCATATTATTGTGAAATACCAAAATATAAGATAAAGGTAGAGTTACCTTTACCTGAAAAATTTTTAAAAAATTTAGATTAGAAAACCGGTCTTTTAAAACCGGTTTTTTTAATACTACTATTTATTTAAAAAGGAATTTGCAATTAAAATAACTTTGATTGATTCATCAGGATTTTCGGCTATCGAAACCCCAAATAAAACATCATCAATATCAGCACGACACTCTTTTTTTATCGTCTCGACAATAATACTAGATTCCATTAGATTTAGATTTTGAGGACCAATAATATTTACTAAAAATTTGGTTGCACCCAGAATCGTTCTTTCAAAAAGAGAGGAGTCAACAGCAGCAAGAGCGGCTTTTTCAGCTCTTTTCTCTCCATCACCTTCTCCAAATCCTAAGATGGCTTCTCCTGAGTCCAATAGAAGAGATTTTATATCGGCAAAGTCCAAATTTATGAGACCTTTAGCTAACATAAGATCAGTCATTCCTTTAACAGCAGTAAATAGAACAAAGTTACTTTTTTTAAAGGCTTCTTGAACAGTTATATTAGGGGCAGAGTTATCTAGAAGTTTGTCGTTAGGAATAACGATAAGAGAATCGACAAAAGGTTTGAGATTTTCAATACCAGCTTCAGCGATTTTCATTCTTCTTTTGCCTTCAAAAGAGAAAGGTTTAGTAACAATTGCAACAGTTAAAATATTCATATCTTTAGCTAATTTTGCGATTAAAGCTGTGGCAGCACTACCTGTACCTCCACCCATAGTGGAAGTCAAGAATAAAAAATCAGTGCCTCTCAAGACATTTTTAATAAAAGCTAAACTTTCTTTTGTAGCTTTCTCTCCTAGTTCAATATTCCCACCACATCCGAGTCCTTTTGTAGTAGATGGTCCTAATTGAATTTTATGAGGAGTTTTAGAGTTGTTTAAATCCTGTAGATCAGTATTGAGTGCAAAAAAAGTAACATTATCAATGTTAGAAGAGACGATTTCATCAAGGGCATTTATACCACCGCCACCGATTCCCATAACTTTAATATTAACATTACACTTATCTCCCAAAAAAACTCACCCCCTAAATAAATATAGATAACAGTATACAATATTAGTACTTTAATACTATATGATTTCCTTTGTGTCAATAATAAAAAATTATTTTAAGTGCTCTGTATCAGAAAATTTAATAATTTTGAAACTATTGGAATTATATTCAACAATAGTTGTACTTGTATTTTCAGGAACGGGTTGCCTAGAAAATTCGTCAATGCCTCTTTCATTGATAAGAGTGAAAATTGCTTTTAATGTTACACCGTGGCTAACTACTAAAATATTTCCTTCACTATTTTCTTTGATAAGTTTTTCCAATCCAAGTTTAACCCTATCTAGTATTTCGTTGTAACTTTCTCCGTGATAAGCGTTAGGATTATACTCTATGGCATTATTCCAAAAGTTATGGTACTCAATTGGATAGTTTTTTTCAAACTCCTCTCTTGGAATACCTTCAACTTTTCCCATATTTATCTCTTGAAATTCATCAATAGTATTTATTTTTAAATTCCTATCCCCAAGTAAAAGTTTAGCTGTTTGTAGAGCTCTTTCTTGTGGAGATGAATAGATTTTTTCAAATTTAATATCTTTTAAATAATAAGAAAGTTTTTTAGCTTGTTCAATCCCTAGCTCGGTCAATGGGGAGTTAGATCTTCCTTGAAAAATTTTTAGTGTGTTCCAAACAGTTTCACCATGTCTTACAAAATAAATACGTAGCATAATTTTCTCCTTTTTAAATATAAAAACTCTTTTTTTTAATATGATATTCTTGTATAATCTTATTATACATTGATTTTTGGAGGTTGTAAAATGAAGTTTTTAGGAGTGATTCCAGCAAGATATGAGTCAACAAGATTACCGAGAAAACCATTGAAGGATATTTGTGGACATTCAATGATAGAATGGGTTTATAAAAGAGCAATGAAATCTAATTTGGATGAAGTGGTTGTTGCGACAGATTCACAAGAGGTTTTTGACACAGTTAAGTCTTTTGGTGGAGAGGTTGTATTGACAGATGTAAATCATTTGAATGGAACTAGTAGAATAGCAGAAGTTTGTGAAAAAATAACCGATTATGATGTAATTATAAATATTCAGGGAGATGAGCCTTTAATAGAACCAGATATGATAAATTCTTTAATCAGTGTATTTAAGAAAGAAGAGGGGTTAAAGATGGCTACATTGAAGCATAAACTTTTAAAAAAAGAAGATATTGAAAATCCAAACTATGTAAAGGTTGTTACAGATAAAAAAGATTATGCAATATATTTTTCAAGAAGTGTAATTCCATATCCGAGAAATGAAAATTTAGATATCTATTTTAAGCACGTTGGAATTTATGGTTATAAGAGAGAATTTGTTTTGGAGTACGCCAAATTAAAAAGCACACCACTAGAGAACTCAGAATCATTAGAGCAACTTAGAGTTTTAGAAAATGGCTATAAAATAAAAGTTTTGGAGACTCCCTTTGAAATAATAGGAGTAGATACACAGGAGGAGCTTGAAAAAGTTAGAAAATATATACTTGAAAAAGGAATAAAGTTATAATGAAAAAATACAATATAAGATATATAGTAGTTATAGGTATTTGTTTATTGGCTATTATAGGATGTAGTGGAAGCCCCAAAAAAGATTATTCCTATAAAAAAGTAGGGAGCTCTTCATCCAAAATAAAGGGAGATAGGATAGATTTATATGGAAGTTATCCAAAGGATAAGATAGTAGTAGCGAAACCGATACCTTATTTAAGATATATAAATGATATGGAATCACCCAAGATACCGATTAAATACCGTACAGAAAAAGAGTTTTTAGATTTTTATAAAAATATTAGAGCTAAGGGACATGGAGACGCTTCAAACTATTGGAGATGGAAGGTTAACTTGAGTAAAAAAGAGATAGGAAATATATTAAATAAAAATTTAGTAGAGTTAAGTTTAAGAAGACCAAAAGAGGTATTGACCTATCAAAATGGGGAGTGGATTTCTAAGAAAGTTCCATTAAATCCAGTGGGTGAAGTTATTATTTTGAAAGTTCTTGAAAGAGGAGAATCAGGAATAGTAACAAAATTGCTAGTGAAAGGAACTAGAGGTGAATATCTCGTTGCTAAAGAGGGAAATATAAGAAATTTGTTAAGTTTAAGTAAGAGTAGCGTTGGGAAGATAGTGAATGTCTATGGGGCTAAAGGTGGAAGTAATAGCTATAATGAAAATCCGATATCTAAAAATCCGAGTATGCTACCGTCTGCATTTATAGCGATAGAAAAGTTGGGGAATGGTAGTTTTAACATTTATGGAGGTGGATTTGGACATGGTTCTGGTGTTCCACAATGGTCAGCTATGGATTTAACTAAAAATAAAGGGTATTCCTATAAACAGGTACTACAAAGATATTACGCTGATACGAAGTTAAAAAATATGAGATCAATAGATGGGATAGGAGATAAAATAAGGGTTGGTATAATGAATAGTGGCTTTTCGAGCCTCAATCATACAAAAATTTCAATGCTTTCTTTAGGAAACATAAAAATAAAAAGTAAAGATGGGAATGTAAATATAAATCCGAGAACTTCGGTTGATTTTGTGGTGAAAGATGGATATGTACAAGTGATTGTTCAAAATAAATTAAGATTGAAGACAAGAAATTTTATAAATATTACATCTAATAAAATGATTTCTGTAACAAATATAAAAAGGAATGTTAAAAATTACAAATATCCAACCTACAGAGGTGAATTTGAAATAAGGTTAGCTCAAGGTGGGAAAAGTTTAAATTTAATTAATGAGATAAATATGGAGGACTATTTATTACAAGTAGTACCAAGTGAAATGCCACAAAGCTTTGGTTTGGAAGCACTTAAAGTTCAAGCTGTTGCAGCAAGAACTTATGCAGTAAAAGATATTTTAAGAAATAGATATGCAAAACAGGGGTTTCACATAGTAGATAGTACTCAAAGCCAAGTTTATAATAATTTAGATGAAAATGAATTATCAACTCAAGGAGTAAAGTTAACTAAAGGTTTAATATTAGTACACGAAGAAAAGCCTATTGATGCTAAATACTATTCTACTTCGTCCGGATTCAATTCAAATGCTCACAATGTGTGGTAAAATGAAAAAAAATATTGACTAAATAGTCATTATAGATTAAAATATTTAATGACTGTTTAGTCATTAAATATTTTAACATTTTTTATGGGGGTAGTATGGTAAAGGAGGGAAAAAAGGAACAGATTTTAGAAGCAGCAAAAGATGTTTTGTTAAAAAAAGGAATATTTAAAACAAGAGTTGAAGATATAACTAGTTATTTAGGAATTGCGAAAGGAAGTTTTTATACATATTTTAAATCAAAAGACCAACTTTTAGAAGAAATTATTGATCGAGTATATGAAATTCGAGAAAAAGAGCTAGAGGAACTTTTAGAGGGGAACTATGGCTATGAAGAGCAGATAAGAATCTTTATAATAAAAAGATTTGTAATTTCATCGGATAACTTAAAATCACATTTAATATTAATAAATTTAACAAGAAATTTAGAGCATTTGACACCTGTTCTTAGGGAAAAACTTTTACAAATAGAGATTTTGAATAGAAAGTTTTTAAAGGAGATAATAAAAAATATCCAAAACATAAGCTATTCAGAAGAGGAGATAGACACGATTATAATATTTATCATGGGTGGAATAAAATCATATAGATTGGAAAGACTATTTTATAAAAACACAGATGATTATTTTATAAGTGATATAGATGAATTTAGAGAAAGATTAAAAAATATAAATTTAAAAAAAGAAGTCGAATTAGTGGTAAGCGGAATTTTAAAATTACTAACAGGAGGAAATTGATGAAAAAGTTATTAGGATTACTGGCATTGCTTTCAACAGCAGCCTTTTCAAGAGAATTGACACTAGAAAGTGCAATTGATCTAGCTTTAGAAAATGGGAAAACTATAAAAACATCAGAGTTATCAAAAGAAAATGCCAGATTAAACGTAAGAAGGGCATTTAAAACAGCTCTACCAACAGTTGCATATACTGGACAATATCAACGAGCGGAACATACAAATAGAAGTATGATAGATATAGTGAACTCAGATGGAACTACTGGAATAGGAGCTAAAAGTGGATATACACAAACAATAGGTATTTATCAACCATTATTTAAAGGTGGAGCTATTACAGGTGGAATTTTAGGCGCTGAAGCTTCAAAAAATATAGCGGATATTAGTCTTTTATCTGAGAAAAGAGATGTGAGATTAGATATCATTACTCTATATTCAAGTATTATAAACTATGAGAAAGATTTAACGGTTTTAGAAGCGTCAAGAAAAGAGTTACAAGCTAGATATGATAAGCAAAATGAGCAATTAAATTTGAGATTACTTACAAAAGCGGACCTTTTAAAAACTGAATATTCAATTTTAGATTTAGAAGCACAAATAACAGGGACAAAAACGAATTTAGAAATAGCTAAAAAAGATTTAAAATTGAAATTAATGATTCCAAATAATGAAGAAATTACTTTAAAGGACTTTCAAGTACCTGAAAATTTGACAGCAGGAATTGATTTTGGAAAAGATTTAGATCAAGCATTGACAAATAGTTTATCTGCTAAATTAGCAATAAATAAAGTAGATTACGCTCAAGCCGAAAAAATTGTGAGCAGATCAAGTTTGTTACCACAAGTTGAAGCTTTTGCAACATATGGAACGGCTAAGGAAAGCCATCATTTTGACAATAGCTTTGACAATGCAGAATGGAGAGGTGGAGTTTCTGTAAAGTGGGATGTTTTCTCATTTGGAAGTGGAATGGATGAGTATAAAGTAGCAAAAAATAAAGAGGATATAGAGAGTATAAATAAAGAATTAACATCAGATAATATAAAGCTATCTGTTACAAAAAATTATAGAGAATTAATTAGGTTACAACAACTGAGAGACTCTAGAAAAAAAGCACTGGAAGCAGCAACAGAGAACTTTAATATCGATACAGAAAGATATAACGCAGGGCTTATCTCAACTGTAGACTATTTATTATCTGAAAGTCAATATAGACAGGCAGCTGTAGATTATAACTCAGCGGTATTAAATTATTATGTAGCATTTGAAAAGTATAGATCATCACTTATTTAATATTTAGGAGGACAGATGAAAAAGGGATTATTCATATTAACAGCAACAGCTATCTTAATGACTGCTTGTGGAAAAAAAGAGGAAGCAGTGGTAGAGAAACCGAAAAAACCAGTAGTGGTATCACAGGTAAAAAAGGAGCAAGTTTCAGATATATATACAACTGATGGAACGATTGTACCACAAGAAAAAGTAAATCATACGTTGGATACACAAGGTACTGTGGCTACGGTTTTAAAGAAAAATGGAGATCTTGTAAAAAAGGGTGAAGTAGTAGTAAAGTTTACAGATGCAAAGGCTGAATCTAACTATGAAGCAGCAAGAGCTAATTTACAGTCTACAAAAAATAATTTTGAAAAATTTAATAAACTTTATGAGAAACAAATGGTTTCTCAGCTGGAGTTTTTAAACTATAGAGATGCGTATACAAACGCTTTAGCAGACTACACAACTAAAAAATCTAACTATGATAAGTTGACTAGAAAATCAGAATTAACAGGATTAGTAGGAAACTTAAATTTAAAATCTGGAAATGTAGTAGAAGCAAATTCAACTGTATTTACAGTAGTTGATGAAAATGTGATGGAGATAACAGTTGATTTTCCGGGATATTGGCTAAACACATTGAGCGAAGGATCACCAGTAATTATAATGGTTTCTGATTTAGGTGGAAAAGAGTTTGAAGGGAAAATAAAATCAATAAATCCAATTGCAGATGCTGAAACTAAAAAATTCCCAGTAAAAATATCTATTGACAATAAAACAAAAGAGTTAAAAGATGGAATGTATACAAAAGTTATAATTCCGACTGAAAAAAGAGAGGGGCTTCTTGTACCTCAACAGGCAGTTTTCATAAGAGACTTATTAAGCTATGTTTATAAAATAGAAGATGGAAAGGCAAAAAGAGTTGAAGTTACAACAGGAGCTACGGTAAAACCAAATATTGAGGTTGTATCGGAGGAGCTAAAACCAGGAGATTTAGTAGTATCGGATGGTATATTTGGACTATCTGATGGAGATGAAATTACAATAAATAATGAAACAAAATAGAAATTAAAGAGGTGAAAGATATATGTCATTAGCAGGTATTGCTATACGTAGACCCGTTGCAACGGTAATGGTGATGGTCTCGATGGTATTCTTGGGAATTGTTTCCATGCTATCAATGAAATCGGAATTACTTCCTAATATGAATATTCCAATGGTTGTAATAACTACAACTTGGAATGGTGCTGTTCCAGAAGACGTAAATAGTCAGATTACTAAAAAAATAGAAGACTCGCTATCGGGTGTTGATGGAATTAAAAAAATTACCTCTACATCATCATTTGAAAAATCGGTAGTAAGTATAGAGTTTGACTATGGAGTAAATATAGACCTAAAAAGAGGAGATGTTCAAAGAGAAATTGATGCTATATCGGGAGAGTTACCGGATGATGCATCTAAACCTGTAACTCAAAAGAGACTAGCAGGTTCAGGAAATACAGCGATGATGTTGAACGTATCAGGACCGAACTTTTTAGAGTTAACAACGTTTGTTAATGAGTTTATGACTCCAAGATTTGAAAGAATTGGAGGAGTTGGAAGTGTTGAAACATTAGGGTCGCCAGATAAACAGATTCAAATACAGTTTGATACAGATAAATTGGCATCATATAATTTGACACCAAATGAGTTATATGATTTAATAAAAACTTCGTCGATAAATGTTCCTTTAGGAGTTATTAAAACTGGAGGAAAAGATGTTGTTGCAAGATTTATGGGTGAATTTAATTATCTAGATGAATTTGAAAATATGATTTTGAGAAGTAATGGTAAAACAATCAGATTAAAAGATATAGCTGATGTAGTTCTTACTACTGAAGATCAAAGTGAAATAACAAAACTTAATGGAAAGCCATCAGTGATGTTGGTTATTGAAAAATCTACGGATGGAAATATTTTGTCAATTACAGACAATGCAAAAATAGCATTAGAAGAGATGAAACCTTATTTTCCTAAAGGTGTAGAAGTGACAACAGTGATGGATTACTCTGAAAATATTAATTCGTCAATTTCAGGAGTAAAAGGAAACGCTATTACAGGACTTGTTTTGGCTACAATAGTACTTTTGGTTTTCTTAAAAAATATTAGAGCAACAATACTAATATCTTTAGCATTACCAATAGCTATTATATTTACATTTGCATTTCTCTCTCTTTTAGGGGTAACAATAAACGTAATATCGTTGATGGGACTATCTATAGGGGTAGGAATGTTAACGGATAACTCAGTTGTTGTTATAGATAATATATATAGACATATAACAGAGCTTAAAAAGCCGGTAATGGAGGCTGCAGAGGATGGAGCATCCGAAGTTGCTGTAGCGATACTAGCTTCAGCTTTGACAACAATGGTTGTTTTTATTCCAGTACTGTTTATTCCGGGTATTGCAAGAGAGATATTTAGAGATATGTCATTGTCAATAATTTTCTCTAACGTTGCAGCTTTAATTGTATCGTTGACTTTAATGCCAATGGTTGCAAGTAGATTCTTAAAAGCCAATGCGGATATCACAAAAGAGGGAAAAATATTTGGAAAAGTAAAGAGTGTATATGAAAAAATAATAGAGTGGGCGATTAAAAATAGAAAGAAAACAGTAGCACTTGCATTTTTGACATTCATGGTTATGATGATAGTAGGACCAATGCTAACAAGAACGGAGTTTATACCTAAGCAGGATTATGGAAGATATTCTGTTGTTTTAGAGTTAGAGAAAGGGCTTTCTGTTGAAAGAGCAGAGGAGATTACAAAGCAAGCAGTCGAAGTTGTAAAGAATGACCCAATGACAAAAACGTATATAACACTTGTTAAAACAGGAACAGGAATTGTAAACGTCGATATAGGACCAAAAACAGATAGAGATGTATCTATATTCCAAGTAATGGATAATTTAAGACCTGAATTGGAAAAGATACCGGGAATTAAATTTAACTTAAAAGATGATTACCAGTCTGCTGGTGGTAATAGAGATGTTGAGTTTAGAATATCTTCTGACTCATTGGATGTTGCAGAAAAGATAGCAAAGGAAGTACAGGAAAAAATTAGTAAAAATCCGGGAATTATAGATATAACATCAAGCATAGAGCCGGGAAATGTAGAAGCAAGAGTTGTATTAAATAGAGATAAATTGAGAGCTTATGGAATCAGTCCATTTGATGTTGGTAGAACTATTAATTACTCTTTCCTAGGAGGAAATAGAGCCACAGGACAAACACTATCTGTGAAAACGGGAACAGAGGAAATAGATGTTTTAATAAGACTGCCAAAGGATGCAAGAACAGAAGTTTCAACTTTAGAAAATTTGAATGTTAGAGGAGCAGATGGTAAATTTGTAAAAGTATCGGACGTGGCAGATGTTGTTATGGCAGAAGGAGCATCAGAGGTAACTAAAACAGATAAAATATTCTACGCTTCAGTTTCAGCAAATGATGGAGGAATAGGATTAAGTAAAGTTCAAAATGCAATCGTGGATGCGTTTGAGTCAACTAACCCACCAAAAGGTGTTGCTTATTCGTGGGGAGGAATGTCACAACTATTTAACGAAGCAATTGTTCAGATGGGAATGGCTCTTGGAATTTCAATATTCTTAATTTATGCTATTCTAGCGTCACAATTTGAGAATTTCCTACTTCCGGGAATTATTCTGGCGTCAGTACCATTAGCAATGATTGGAGTTTATGGTGGACTATTGATTACAAACTCTCCATTTGATATGATGGTAATGATTGGAATAATAATGCTGGCGGGAACAGTTGTTAATAACGCTATTGTTCTTATTGACTTTATTAAAATTTTAAGAGAAAGAGGATATGAATTAAGCGATGCTGTTAGAGAGTCGTGTAAAACAAGACTTAGACCAATTTTGATGACTACAATGACTACTGTATGTGGAATGATTCCACTTGCTTTAGGATTTGGAGAGGGTGCAGAATTGTACTCAGGGATGTCGATAGCAGTTATATTTGGACTATCGTTTTCGACATTGCTAACACTAGTTGTAATTCCAGTTTTATACATTATAGTTGAAGACTTTATTGATAGAATGAAGAAAAAATTTAATAAACAAAAAGCATAGTGTAGCGAGGTTCTTTGAGTTTTATCTCAGAGAACCTCTTTTTTTTTAAAAAATAATAGTTGAAAAAAATAGAACACTGTGTTAGTATTGAAATAGGAAAAGTATTGTGAAACAAAATAAATAAAGCTTGTATAATAGTTGAAATAAGGTCAACGAGTCTCTACCTGCCACCGTAAATTGGCAGACTACAAGGATGAATTTTGAATGTATGTTTTTTGATATATTTTGAGTTTAATCTTGTGGGAAATTACAACTGTAATTTCCTTTTTTTATAGACTTTTTGTTGACCCAAAAAATAAAAGGGAGCCAATTAAGTGTTAATAATAACAAGAAGATATAAAAAAGAGAAGGTAAAACCAAAGAATATTAACAAAAGGAATAAGTATGTAAAAACGCAGATTATTAAAAAGGGATAGTTGTAGCCTTTTTAGTAATGTGCGTTTTTTATTTTTGACTTAGGGAGGATAAAGAGTGAAAATAGGTGTAATAATGGGAAGTAAATCTGATTTGCCAACTATGAATGAATGTGTGAATATTTTAAAGGAGTTTGGAGTTGAACATGAGGTAAAGATTGTTTCAGCACATAGAACGCCAAACTTAATGTTTGAATATGCTAAAGAAGCTAAAGAGAGAGGACTTGAGGTTATAGTGGCAGGAGCGGGAGGGGCAGCTCATCTACCTGGAATGGTTGCTAGTTTAACTGACTTACCAGTTATTGGAGTACCTATTGAAAGTAAAACTTTAAAGGGAATTGATTCACTTTTATCAATTGTTCAAATGCCAGGAGGAGTTCCTGTGGCAACAGTGGCAATAGGAGGAGCTAAAAATGCTGGACTATTAGCTGTAAAAATACTAGCTCTAAAAGATAAGGAGCTAGCAGAGAAAGTTGTAAAGTATAGGGAGAATATGGAGAGGATGATTTTAGATGAAAAAATCTAGAAGAGTTGGAATTTTAGGAGGGGGACAACTGGCTAAAATGCTTTGTGATTCAGGAAAAAAACTGAACTGTGAAACAATTATTTTAGACCCTAGCTCAGATTCATGTGGAAGATTTAGTGCCAATAGACATATTGAAACTGAATACCATGATAAAAAAGGTTTGAAAGAGCTGTGTGAAAATAGTGATGTGATAACATATGAATTTGAAAACGTACCTAGTGAAATAATAGATTACTTAAAAGAGCACAGTGGAAATGTTCCACAGGGGAAAAAGCCGCTTTATTTAAGTCAACATAGAGTTAGAGAGAAGGAAGCTGTAAAAAAAATTGGGATTAAAACAGCAAATTTTAAAAGTGTTAAGAACTTAGAGGAGTTAAAAAAAGCTGTTCATGAGATTGGATATCCAGCTATTTTAAAAACTTGTTCAGGTGGATATGATGGAAAAGGTCAATGGAAGATGCTGGAGGAGAGAGATTTAGAAAGTATCCATTTAAATGAAAATGTGGAGTATATTTTAGAAGAGATGATAGGTTTTGATAAAGAGGTTTCATGTTTAGTTGTGAGAGGGATAAATGGAGACATAGTGAGCTTTCCAGTGGGAGAGAATATCCATAAAAACGGGATTTTAAATAAAACAATAGTTCCAGCAAGGTTATCTCAAAGTATTTTAGAGAAAGTGGAAAAAATATCTCAAGAGATTATAAAAAACTTAGATATATATGGACCTTTAGGTATTGAGTTTTTTATTAAAGGGGATGAAATCTATTTTAATGAGATGGCACCAAGACCTCATAACAGTGCTCACTACACAATGGACGCTTGTAACTATTCACAGTTTGACATACACCTAATGGGAATTTTAGGAGAGAAACTACCTGAGATAAAACTTCTAACACAGGTGGTAATGTTAAATATAATGGGTGAAGATGAGAAGAAAGTTAAAAAATTAAAAAAAGAGAAAAATACCAATGTTCATATATATGGAAAATCAGAGTGGAAAAAAGATAGAAAAATGGGACATATAAACTATTGTGGTGAAAATCTAGAAGAGCTAATTTTAAAAGCTGATTCATTTTAGGGAGGAATAATGAATAAAAGAGTATTTGTTAAGAAAAAGAATGGGTTTCAAGTGGAGAGTTTAGGGATAAAGAGTGAGCTTTTAGAAAATTTAAAAGAGAATGGGATAGAGGAGATAGATTTATACAATGTATATGATATCTTTAACTGTACAGATGAGGATTTAAACCTTTTAAAAAATAGAGTTTTATCTGAACCAGTGACAGATGATGTTTATGAGGAAGTTAGTTTAGATGGGAAAAAATATTTAGCAATGGAGTTTTTACCGGGACAATATGACCAAAGAGCTGACTCTGCCGAACAATGCTTAATGCTTTTGAACAACAGAGCGGGAGTTCAAATAAAAAGTGGAAAGCTTTTAGTGTTTCATGGAGAGATAAAAAACTTTGATAGAATAAGAGAATATTTAATAAATCCTATTGAAACTAGGGAGAAAAATTTGAATACTATAACATTGGAAGAGAATGTTGATATAGAACCTGTACCTACATATATTGGATTTATAGATAAAAGTGTGGAGGAGTTAGAAAGTTTTTTAATTGAACATGGGCTTGCCATGACTCTTGAAGATTTAAAGCATATTCAAAATTACTTTAGAGATGAGGAGAAAAGAGATCCAAAAGAGACAGAGATTAAGGTTTTAGATACTTATTGGTCAGATCACTGCAGACATACAACTTTTGAAACATATCTAAAAAACATAAAGATAGAGAGTGGAAATCTAACAAAAAATATTCAAAATGCTTTTGAAAAATATTTAGAACTTAGAAAAAAGTTAGGGAGAGAAGAAAAAACTTTAACTTTAATGGATATGGCAACTATTGGTGGAAGATATCTAAAATCAATTGGAAAATTAGATGACTTAGAGGAGTCAGAAGAGATAAATGCGTGTAGTGTTGAGATAGATGTAGATGTAGACGGAAAAATGGAAAAATGGTTATTGATGTTTAAAAATGAAACTCATAACCACCCAACAGAGATAGAGCCTTTTGGAGGAGCAAGTACTTGTGTGGGAGGAGCTATAAGAGATCCTCTGTCTGGAAGAGCATATGTTTACCAAGCTATGAGAGTTACAGGAGCTGGAGATATAACTGAAAGTGTAGAGGATACGTTGGCAAATAAACTACCACAGGAGAAAATATCTAAAGGTGCAGCTCATGGTTATTCCTCATATGGAAATCAGATAGGTCTTACAACTACCTATGTAAAAGAGATTTATCACAATGGCTATAAAGCTAAGAGGATGGAAGTTGGAGCAGTTGTTGGAGCAGTGAAAAAAGAGTATGTGAGAAGAGAGAGTCCTGTTCCTGGAGATGTGGTGATTTTACTTGGAGGAAAAACTGGAAGAGATGGCGTAGGAGGGGCAACTGGATCATCTAAAGAGCATAATGAAACGTCACTGACAAAGTGTTCATCTGAGGTTCAAAAAGGTAATGCACCTGTAGAGAGAAGAATCCAAAGATTATTTAGAAATCCAGAAGTGACAAAACTTATAAAAAAATCAAATGATTTTGGTGCAGGTGGAGTGAGCGTTGCCATTGGAGAGATTGCAAGGGGCGTAGAGATAAACTTAGATACAGTACCAGTTAAATATTTAGGACTTAATGGAACTGAGTTAGCTATATCAGAATCTCAAGAGAGAATGGCTGTTGTAGTTGAGGCAAAAGACACAAAAATATTTCAACAGTTAGTTAAGGAAGAGAACTTAGAGTCAGCATTAGTCGCTGTAGTTACAGAGAGTGAAAGACTGGTAATAAAATATAAGGGTGAAACACTTGTAGATATTTCAAGGGAGTTCTTAGATACAAATGGAGTTAGGCAGACACAGGATGTAACAGTCATCTCTTCAGAGAAGAAAAATCCATTTGTTGAGGAGGAGACTACTGATAAAGTAACAGATATTAAAGGGAAAGTGGAAGATGTTCTACACAGTATGAATGTAGCCTCTCAAAGGGGAATGGTGGAGATGTTTGACGCTTCTATTGGAAGAAGTACAGTGCTTATGCCATATGGAGGTAAATACCAACTGACTGAGTCAGAAGGAAGTGTACAAAAGCTTCCAACAGATGGATTTACAAATAGTTGTTCTATTATGACTTTTGGTTACAATCCATTAATATCAGAATACTCTCCATACTTAGGAGCTCAGTATGCAGTGATAGAATCTTTAGCAAAAATTGTTGCATTAGGTGGAAGTTATAAAAATGCAAGACTATCTTTCCAAGAGTATTTTGAAAAGTTAGGAAAAGATTCTACAAAATGGGGGAAACCATTTGCTGCACTATTAGGTGGTATTGAAGCTCAACTGGAGTTTGAAACTCCTGCCATAGGTGGAAAGGACAGTATGAGTGGAACTTTTAAAGATTTAGATGTACCACCAACTTTAATATCTTTTGCAGTTACAACAGAAGATGTAAAAAATATAATATCATCTGAATTTAAAAGGGCAAAAAATAAAATCTATTTAGTAAAAAGTGAAAGACTTCTTGGAGATATGCCTAACTATAAAAAAATAAAAGAGAACTTTGAACTAATAGAAAACTCAATAAAAGCAAATGAGATAGTATCTGCAACAACAATAAAATTTGGTGGAATAGTAGAGGCTATTATAAAGATGTCTTTTGGAAATAAAATTGGAGCTAAAATTGAAACAGCAGAAAATCTGTTTAATTTAATGCCCGGAGATATAGTTGTAGAGTCAACTAAAGAGCTAAGTTATGGAGTTCTTTTAGGAGTAACAACTGATGAAAGAACTGTGGAGTTAAATGGCGAGAGCTTTGAAATAGACTCTTTAATAGATAGCTGGGAAAAGAGATATAGTAAAATATATCCGTACACAGCAGAAACAACTGGAGAAGTAATTGAAAAAGAATATATTACTAAAAAAGAGTTTAAGGCTAAAAAGCTTTATGATAAACCAAAAGTATTGGTAACAGTATTTCCTGGAACAAACTGTGAGTATGATACTAAAAAAGCCTTTGAAAGAGCTGGTGCAGAAGTTGAAATATATGTATTTAACAACTTAGGTGTTGAGGAGATAAAGGAGAGTATAGAAACTCTATCTGAAAAAATAAAAACTGCTCAAATATTTATGATTCCTGGAGGGTTTAGTGCAGGAGATGAGCCAGATGGTTCTGGAAAATTTATAGCTAACATTCTTCAAAATCAAAAGATAAAAGAGAGTATGAAAGCATTTTTAGAAAATGATGGGTTGGTATTAGGAATATGTAATGGATTCCAAGCTCTCATAAAATCAGGGTTACTACCTTATGGGAATGTGGATAGCGTAACTGAAGACTCTCCAACGCTATTTAGAAATGATATAAATAGACACGTTTCAAGAGTGGTTAGTACAAAGATTGTTTCTAATAATTCGCCGTGGTTGAGTTCATTTACTGTGGGAGAGACTCATAATATACCTATGTCTCATGGAGAGGGGAAATTTGTTGTAAGCGAAGAGTTTGCAAAAGAGCTATTTGAAAATGGACAGGTAATAGCACAGTATTGTGATGATAACAATCAAGTTACAATGGATAAAAATTATAACTTAAATGGATCGAACTATGCAATTGAAGGAATAGTTTCTAAATGCGGGAAAATACTTGGAAAAATGGGACACTCTGAGAGATACGAAGAGGGATTATTAAAAAATATAGATGGCAACAAAATGCAGGATATCTTTAGTAATGGTGTTAATTATTTTAAAAAATAAATATTAAAGTGGGAGAGTGACCTGATGGTATTGGTAGAAGAGAATAAATTATATGAAGGAAAAGCAAAAAAAGTTTACAAAACAGAAAATCCTAATGAAGTTATCATTTATTATAAAGATGATGCAACGGCTTTTAATAATTTAAAAAAAGGAGAGATACACAACAAAGGGATATTAAATAGCCAAATTACAACGATAATATATGACTATTTAAAGAGAAACGGTGTGGCAACTCATTTGATAAAAAATTTGTCAGAGAGAGCTCAACTTTGTAAAAAAGTGGATATCATTCCTTTAGAGGTGATAGTGAGAAACACTTTAGCTGGATCAACTGCAAAGCTTTTCAAAATGGAAGAGGGGAAGATTTTAGATACACCAATATTTGAAATCTGTTATAAAAAAGATGAACTAGGGGATCCGTTAATAAATGATTATCATGCAGTTGCATTAGGACTAGCTACAAAAGCGGAATTAGAGGATATATATTCTCAAACTAAAAAGATAAATGAACTATTAAAAGAGCTTTTTGATAGAGTTGGAATTGAGTTAGTGGATTTTAAGATAGAGTTTGGAAAAGACAGCGAGGGAAATGTTATTTTAGCAGATGAGATATCTCCAGATTGCTGTAGATTATGGGATAAAGAAACTAGAAAAAAATTGGATAAAGATAGATTTAGAAGAGATTTAGGAGATATTGAAGAGGCTTACCAAGAGGTTTTAGCAAGACTAAATAAAATAGTGGGGTAAAAATGATAAAAGAGATAGAGTATTTTTTAAGTGGAAAAATAAATGAAGAGTGCGGAGTGTTTGGAGTATTCAATGTGGAGGACGCAGCACAACTTACATACTATGGGTTACACTCACTACAGCATAGAGGTCAGGAGGGAGCTGGAATAGCTTCCTCTCATGAGGGAAATATCATTAGAGAGAAGGGAGAGGGATTAGTAACAGAGGTTTTTAACACTGAAAGAATAGCTAAACTTCCCGGAAATATGTCTATTGGTCACGTAAGATACTCTATAACAGGTGGAGGAGGAATTGAAAATGTCCAACCAATATTAGTTCGTTCTCACACTGGAGATTTCGTAATTGCTCACAATGGAAATATAGTAAATGCAAAAGAGCTAAAAATGCAGTTAGAAGCTATGGGAAGTATTTTTCACACAACATCAGACAGTGAGATAATAGGACATCTGATTCAAAGAGAAGTTGGTGATTTTCATGAAAAGATACTAAAAGCATTACCTAAGTTAGAAGGAGCTTTTTCATTCCTTATAATGAATGGAGAAAATCTTTTTGTGATTAGAGATAAGAATGGATTTAGACCTCTATCTATGGGAAAGTTAGAGGATGGATATGTGTTTAGTTCTGAAAGTTCAGCTTTTGAAATTGTTGGAGCAGATTATATAAGGAGTTTAAAACCAGCAGAAGTTTTAAAAGTATCTAAAAATGGAATAGAATCACTTCAATATACAGATTGTACTCAAGATAAGATGTGTTCTATGGAATACATATATTTTTCAAGACCAGATAGCAGTATCAATGGTTTAAATGTTCACACAAGTAGAAGAAGTTGCGGAGCGATACTTGCAAAAGAAAGCCCAATAGAAGCTGATATTGTAATAGGAGTGCCCGATTCATCTCTATCCTCTGCAATGGGATATTCAGATTTTTCAGGTATACCATATGAGATGGGACTTGTAAAAAATAGATATGTTGGTAGAACATTTATAAAACCAAATCAGCATCAAAGAGAGCGTGGAGTGAAGATGAAGCTTTCAGCTATGGAGGCAGTTGTTAAAGGAAAAAGAGTTGTTCTTGTAGATGATTCAATAGTGAGAGGGACAACATCTAAACATATAATTAAATTGCTAAAAGATGCTGGAGCTAAAGAGGTACATATGAGAATCGCCTCATCTCCAATAATAAGTCCATGCTTCTATGGAGTAGATACCTCTACATATAATGAGTTAATAAGCACAAGACTATCACCAAAGGAATTAGGAGAGTATATTGGTGCAGATTCATTGGCATTTTTATCAAATGATGGAATGATAGAAGGTTTGGGAAAAAATATATGTTTAGCATGTTTTACTGGAAAATATCCGACAAGTATGTTTAGTCTATTAGAAAATTTAAAGAGATAGGGAGTCGATAAAAGTGAGTAATAAATATATGGAAGCTGGAGTTAGCTTAGAAGCTGGATATGAATCAGTTAGAAGAATAAAGAGCCATGTTGATAGAACTAAAGTGAGAGGGGCTATAAATAGTTTAGGAGCATTTGGTGGGATGTTTGATTTATCAGAGTTAGGGATGAAAGAGCCAGTTTTAGTTAGTGGAACAGATGGAGTTGGAACAAAACTGATGTTGGCATTTGAAATGGATAAGCATGATACAATAGGGCAAGATGTTGTGGCTATGTGTGTAAATGACGTTCTAGTTCAAGGGGCAATGCCACTATATTTTCTAGACTATATAGCTGTTGGAAAAAATTATCCAGAGCAGATTGAAGATATTGTAAAAGGTGTTGCAGATGGGTGTGTGCTAGCTGAGTGTGCACTGATTGGTGGAGAGACAGCGGAGATGCCGGGAATGTACAGTGAGAGACACTATGATATAGCTGGGTTTACTGTGGGAGCTGTGGAAAAAAAGAATTTAATAACTGGAAAAGATATAGAAGTGGGAGATATCCTTGTTGGAATATCCTCTAGTGGAGTTCATTCAAATGGCTTTTCTCTAGTTAGAAAAATATTAAAAGATGCCAACTTAGATTTGAAAAAGACTTATGAGGGATTTGAAAAATCACTGGGAGAGGTACTTCTAACTCCAACAAAAATATATATTAAAACAGTGAAAGAGGTTTTAAAAACTGTGGATGTAAAAGGGATGTGCCATGTTACTGGTGGAGGATTCTATGAGAATATACCTAGAATTATACCAGAGGGAATGGGTGTAGAGATCGATTCTAAAAATGTAAAAGAGCTTGAGATATTTAAGTTTTTAGAGGAAAAGGGGGAGATACCTAAAAAAGAGATGTTTAACGTATTTAATATGGGAGTTGGATTTATATTTGTTGTATCTAAAGAGAATATAGATGGACTGGTTAAAAAGTTAGACGAGCTAGGGGAAACTCCAATGGTTTTAGGAAAGGTTAATGGAAAAGTGGGAGTAGACATAAAATGGTAAAAATTGCTGTTTTTGCTTCTGGAAATGGAGGAAACTTTCAAAGAATAGTTGAAGCTCAAAAATCAGGAGAGGGAAAAGGGTATGATGTTAAAGTTCTAATTGTTGATAAAGAGAGTGCATTTGCCATTGAAAGGGCAAGTGCCTTAGGAGTACCATGTTATTTTGTCAATCCTAAAGAGTACAGTACGAAAATGGAGTTTGAAGAGAAAATAATAGATATACTGAAAAAAGAGGGCATTGAGTATATAGTACTGGCTGGATATATGAGAATAATATCTCCAATACTGCTAGAGGAGTATTTTAATAGAATAATAAATATTCATCCAGCTTATCTCCCAGAGTTTCCAGGTAAAGATGGGATAGGAGACGCCTATAGAGCTGGAGCAAAAAAAACAGGGGTGACAATTCACTATGTGGATAGTGGAGTGGACACAGGAGAGATAATATATCAAGAGAGAGTAAAGATAGAGCCTAGTTGGGAACTGGATGATTTAAAAAATAGAATACATGAAGTGGAACATAGGATATACCCTATGGTTTTAACAAAGTTATTTAAAAAGGGAGACAATATAGATGAAACGTGTATTGATAAGTGTATCTGATAAAACAGGAGTGGTGGAGCTTACTAGAGAGTTAATAGAATTAGGTTATGAAATAATTTCCACTGGTGGGACAAAAAAAACATTGAATGAAGCTGGAATAAAAACATTGAGTATATCAGATATAACAAATTTTCCAGAGATTATGGATGGAAGAGTAAAAACTCTACACCCAAGTGTTCATGGAGCACTACTGTGTGTTAGAGATAATGAAAATCATTTAAAAGCTTTAAAGGATAACAAAATAGATTTAATAGATATGGTAGTTGTAAATCTGTATCCATTTAAAGAGACACTGGCTAAGGAAGATGTAACTCATGAGGAGTTAATTGAAAATATAGATATAGGTGGTCCAACTATGTTAAGGTCAGCTGCTAAAAACTATAAGTCAGTTACAGTGGTAGTTGATCCAAAGGATTATGAGAGAGTAGTTTGTGAGCTAAAAGAATCTGGCGATACTCAACTTGAAACTAGAGAGAGATTGGCAGCTAAAGTATTTAGACACACTTCAGCTTACGACACATTAATTGCTGAATATTTAACAAATAAAGTGGAAGAAAAATTTCCAGAAACAATAACTGTAACTTATGAAAAGGTACAAGATTTAAGATATGGAGAGAACCCTCACCAAAAAGCTGGGTTTTACAAAAAAAGCTTTGCAGGATACTCCTTAGGAAATGCAAAACAATTACACGGGAAAGAGTTATCGTATAATAATATCCAAGATGCTAATGCAGCGTTAGAAATATTGAAAGAGTTTAAAGAACCAACTGTAGTGGCAGTAAAACATATGAATCCATGTGGTGTAGGAAGCGGAAAAAATATAGATGAAGCTTGGACTAGAGCTTACGAAGCTGATAAGGTGTCCATTTTCGGAGGAATAGTTGTAGCTAATTCGTGTATAACAAAGTTAGTTGCTGAAGAACTTTCTAAACTGTTTTTAGAGATTGTAATAGCTCCAAGATTTGAAAAAGAGGCTTTAGAGATTATTACTCAAAAGAAAAATATAAGAGTATTACAAATTGATATGAATAGTGAAATATTAAATAAGATGAAAGTGACATCTGTAATGGATGGAGCGTTGATTCAAGAGTTTGATGAGATGAAAATATCTAAGAATGAGCTTGTGTGTGTAACTGAAAGAAAACCAACGGATGTGGAGATAGAGGAACTGATATTTAGTTGGAATATTGTGAAACACGTAAAATCCAATGCCATTGTTATAGGAAAGGATAACCAAACTGTAGGAATAGGAGCTGGACAGATGAATAGAGTGGGAGCTGCTAAAATAGCTTTAGAACAAGGTGGAGAAAAATGTATGGGAGCAGTTTTAGCTTCAGACGCATTTTTCCCTATGGATGACACTGTGGAACTAGCTGCTAAATATGGAATTAAAGCTATAATACAACCGGGAGGATCAATAAAGGATTCTCTTTCAATAGAAGCGTGTAATAGATATGGAATAGCTATGGTATTTACAGGAGTTAGACACTTTAAACATTAATCTTGGAGGAGTTTATGAAAGTTCTTATAGTTGGAAAAGGTGGAAGAGAGCACGCAATTGCGTGGAAGGTAAAAGAAAGTGATTTGGTTAAAGAGGTGTTCATTGTCCCTGGAAATGTGGGAATGGAAAATCTTGGAACACTGGTTGATATATCTGAGGAAGAGATTGAAGAGTTAGCAGATTTTGCTGAAGAGAACAACATAGATTTAACAATTATTGGTCCTGAAAGTGTTTTAGCTCTGGGGGTTACAAATGAGTTTGAAAAAAGAGGATTAAAAATTTTTGCTCCTACAAAGGAAGCTGCAAAAATTGAATCTAGTAAAGAGTTTGCTAAAGAACTTATGAAAAAATATGGAGTGCCAACAGGTGCATATGAAACATTTACTAATTTAGATTTAGCAGTGAAGTATGTAAAAGAGAAGGGAGCTCCAATAGTTATAAAAGAGGATGGGTTAAAAGCGGGAAAAGGTGTAACAGTTGCATTTTCAATACCAGAAGCGGTGGAAGCACTGGAGATAGCTTTTAGTATCCCTAACAATAAAGTTGTAATAGAGGAGTATCTAGATGGATTTGAGTTTTCTATTATAGCGCTAACAAATGGTGAAACAGTGATTCCTCTGGAGATAGCTCAAGACCATAAAAGAGCTTATGAGAATGATAAAGGACCAAATACTGGCGGAATGGGAGTTTATTCTCCAGTGGATAAGATTGATTCAAATATAGTAGATGAGACTTTAGAGAAGATATTAAAACCAATGGCTAAAGGGATGAAAAAAGATGGAATTCCATTTAAAGGTTTCCTTTTTGGTGGGATAATGCTGACAAAAGATGGTGTAAAAACTATAGAGTTCAACGCTAGATTTGGAGACCCTGAAGCAGAGGGGATTCTTCCAAGACTAAAATCAGATTTTGTAAAGGCAATACTGGATTTAATGGAAGGTAAAGACGTGGAGCTAGAGTGGGATAATAGATATACTGTAGCAGTGGTAATGGCTTCAGAAAACTACCCAAAATCATTGACGATTGGAAGTGAAATAGAGATACCTAAAGATTTAAAATCAATGGTATTTCATATGGGAACTAAAAGGAATTATGAGAAAATTGAAACAAATGGGGGAAGAGTATTATCTGTAGTGGCTTATGGAGATACTTTAGAAAAAGCGAAAGAAAATGCTTATACAGATGTAAATAAAATAAAATGTAAAAAATTATTTTTTAGAAATGACATAGGTTCAAAAATGTGCTATAATAACGAAAATAAATAAAAAAGACCTGCACGACATGAAAAGTGCAGGTCTTTATTCAAAAAATTGGAAAATTAAAATTGGAGGCAGTAGAAAGATGATGAATGGAAAAATAATAAAGGAAGCGATAACTTTTGATGATGTGCTATTAGTTCCAGCGAAGTCAGAGGTATTACCCCATGAAGTGAGTCTAAAAACAAGACTTACGAAGGATATAGAATTGAATATTCCAGTTTTAAGTGCGGCAATGGATACAGTAACAGAGGGAGACTTAGCTATAGCTTTAGCAAGGCAAGGTGGAATTGGATTTATTCATAAAAATATGAGCATAGAAGATCAAGCGGCTGAAGTGGATAGAGTAAAAAGAAATGAAAGCGGAATGATAAAAAATCCAGTGACTTTAACTAAAGACTCAACAGTATGGCACGCTGAGGAGATAATGAGAAGATATAAAATATCAGGATTACCAGTTATTGAAGAGGATGGATCACTAATTGGTATCATAACAAATAGAGATTTAAAATATAGAAAAGATATGGATCAATTAGTAAGTGATATTATGACTAAAGAAAATCTAGTAACAGCGCCAGTTGGAACGACACTAGATGAAGCAAAAGATATTTTATTGGAAAATAGAATCGAAAAATTACCAATAGTTGATGAAAATGGGAAATTAAAAGGACTAATAACTATAAAGGATATAGATAATTTAGTTGAATATCCATTTGCGTGTAAAGATTCTCAAGGAAGACTTAGAGTTGGAGGAGCAGTTGGTGTTGGAGCTGATACTTTAGAGAGAGTAAAAGCTCTAGTTGAAGCTGGAGTTGATATAATAACTGTAGATTCAGCACATGGACACTCAAAAGGTGTTATGGAAAAAATAAAAGAGATTAGAGAAAATTTTCCTAATTTGAATATAATTGGTGGAAATATAGTGACTGCAGAGGCAGCTTTAGACTTAATAGAAGCTGGAGTAAATGCAGTTAAAGTTGGAGTGGGACCTGGTTCTATTTGTACAACAAGAGTTGTAGCAGGAGTGGGAGTTCCTCAGTTGTCAGCAGTGAATGATGTGTATGAAGTTTGTAAGACAAGAGGTATTGGTGTTATAGCAGATGGAGGAATAAAATTATCTGGAGATATGGTGAAAGCTTTAGCTGCAGGAGCAGATTGTGTTATGTTAGGAGGATTGTTAGCTGGAACTACTGAAGCACCGGGTGAAGAGATGATATATGAAGGAAGAAAATACAAAGTATATGTGGGAATGGGTTCAATGGCTGCAATGAAAAGAGGGTCAAAAGATAGATATTTCCAAAATGATGCACAGAAGCTAGTTCCAGAAGGAATTGAAGGAAGAGTATCCTATAAGGGAAGTTTAAAGGATGTTGTCTTCCAATTGTGTGGAGGAGTGAGAGCTGGAATGGGATATTGTGGAACGCCAACAATTGAAGATTTAAAAGTTCATGGAAAATTTGTAAAAATTACAGGAGCAGGATTAAAAGAGAGTCATCCTCATGATATTATTATAACAAAGGAAGCTCCAAACTATTCTAAATAAATATAATAAAGTTGACTTTAAGGTTTTGATTGATTATAATTGAAGGGAAATCTTTAGTTATAGGCAAAATAAGGGAAACTTTATGACGCAAAGCTATAGGGTCTTTAAAATGACAGCCAGCTGCAATAATCTTTATAGATTATTGCAGTTTTTTTTTACAAAAAATTACGTGTGGAGGAAAAATGAAAAAAATATTATTACTATATTTGATGTTATTTAACTGCATTATTTTTTCAAATGATAACATTGATATAGCGATACCAGAAAATGCGACAGATATGTATCTATATAAAAATTTAGAAAAAGATGAGTATCAAGGAGTTTATATAGATATTTTTGAAAATCTATTGAAAGATAAAAAGGTAAGTATAAATTTAGATGGTGAAGATAGTGAGATTGTATTAAGAACAATTGAGACTCTAGATGGAAAAAAGAAATATGATTACTTTGATACTCCAATGCTATATAGAGTAGGAGTTGTTGTTAATAAAAATTCGATAATTTCAAATCTAGGAAATATAAAAAATTTAAAGGTGGCATATATAGCAAATCAGCATGGATTGAAGGAGTTTAAGGAGAGATATAACAATTTGAATCTAGAGAAAATGGAGGTAAAAAATTTAGATGAAGGGTTGGAAAAACTTTCTAATGGAGATATAGAAGCTTTTATTGTACAAGATTGGCATAATAAAAATTCAGGTGAGACAGACTATAAGGTTTTAGAAAATATTAGATACAATGAGCAGATTGCTGTTAAGAAAAATTTAAAAGCTCTTCATAAAGAGATAGAAAAAACTATAAGTAGTGTAAATGGAGAGGTTTTTCAGAAGATACTATCTAAAAATAGAGAAGAATTTTACAAATATTTATTAAAAGATACACCGAGTTATGAAAAAGTAAAGGAAAGCTATAAAACTATAAAAGTGAAATTAGGAAAAGATAAGTTTATGCTTCCTTTTTATTATGAACAAAAAAATTCTTATCAAGGATTAACTGTCAATATAATTAAAGAGTTAGAAAGAATAATGGGAGTGCCATTCATCTTTGTAAAAAATGGAGAATATGATATAGATGGAATTGCTATTGAAAATAATGAAGGAAAAAGCAGATTTACCTTTACGAAACCATACTATGAAATGAAATTATCAGTAGCAAACAGAAAGTCGGATGGGTTTATACAAAATATTTCAGATTTGGATAAAAGTAGAATATTGATATTAAAAGGGGATTATAGCTACATTTATTTAAAGAATATACTGAAAAATAGTCAGATAGTAGAGATTGAAAGTTATGAGGAGGGATTAGAAAAGTTATTAAGTCAAGATGGTGAATATTTAGTAGGTTATTTTAATATATTGACGGGAGTAATAAGCAATAATTTTTTGGATGATAAAATTAAGGTTGCAGGTATATTAAATGACTCCTTTGGTGTTAGTTTTGGAATATCAAAAGAGCAAAAGGAGCTATCAAATTTAATAGAAAATATATTAGAAAGTTTTAGTGTAGATAAAACAGTAATTGACAATAACTTATTAAAAAATTATATAGTTGCTCAAAATTATAGATTAATTTTAAAAATTTTAATTCCTACAGTGATATTTATAATTATTTTAATTATTTTAATCATTAAGTCGGAAAAAAATAGAAAAAAAGCTGAAGAGTTAAGCTTCTCATTGATTGAAGCTTTAGAAATAGCTAATCAATTAAATGATGAAGATACTGGAGCACATGTGAAAAGATTGGGGATGTATTCAACTCTTTTATCTAAAAAAGCTAATCTCTCAAAAGGATTAATAGAAAATATTAAAAGATTTTCCTTTTTGCACGATATAGGAAAGGTTGGAATTCCATCAGAAATTTTAAAAAAGCCATCTAAATTGACGGAAAAGGAGTTCAGTAGAGTAAAAGAGCACGTGGACATAGGTTACGATTTGGTAAAAAAATTAAAGTTGGGAAAAGTTGCAGAGAATATTGTTAGATATCATCATGAAAAGTGGGATGGAGTTGGTTATCCTTTAGGATTAAAAGGAGAGAATATTCCACTAGAAGCAAGAATTGTATCAATTGTTGATGTGTACGACGCGTTGAGACAGAAAAAATTTCATAGAGATGCAATGTCTCATATAGAGGCTTTAGAAATAATTAGAGGTGAGAAGGGAAAGAGTTTTGACCCAGAGTTGGTGGAGATTTTTCTGAAAAATGATAAAGAATTTGAAAAAATATATGAAGAGAATAAGGAAGCGCTGAATTTAGCAACAGAATTTTATTTTGCAATAAAAAATAATTAAATAATATTAAGAGGTGAAAATTTGAAAAGATATTTATGCTTAATTTTATTTACTCTGACAATGATACTATCTTTTGGAGAAGTGGAAGCTTCTTTAGAAGAAACGTTATTTAATGAATACAACGAAGATAATGTAAACAATAGCTATGCCGAAGTAAAAATAGTACAAGCAATTAAGGTGGCTACTGTAGATCCTATTTTGATGAAGGATCAATATTCAATAAGAGTTGTAGATTATCTTTACGATACCCTATTTAACTATGATGAAAAAGGTGAAATTATTCCTAATTTAGTTGAAAGCTGGAGTTGGAAAGATGATAGAGTTTTAGAGTTTAAGCTAAGAAAAGACATTTATTTTCAAAATGGAGATAAGATGTTAGCAGAGGATGTAAAAAAATCTTTGGAAAGAATGTTAGAAAGTAGTATTTTTAAGAGTTTTTTTAGTGATATTCAAAATATAAAAATTATAGATATGAATACAATAGAAATAAAGTTAAAGAGAAAAAATAACCTTTTTTTATCAATGCTAACTTATCATATGTGTTCGATAACTAAAGATGATAATGGAACTATCTATGGAACAGGAGCATATGAATTAGATAAAATAACAAGCAAAGAGTTAGTTTTATCTAAAAATAACAAATATTTTAAGAGGAATACAGGACCTACTAAAATAGTGATTTTATCGGAGGTAAGTGATAGAAAAAGGGCGCTTATGTATTTTGGTGAAGTTGTTGATATTGTATGGGACTTAAGCTTGAAACAGATAGAGGAATTTCAAAAAGAAGGGATTATCAATAAGAATGCAAAGCTAAGGAAAACAAAAGAATTGGATACAATTACAATAATATTTGGACAAAAAAATAGAATTTTTACTGATAAAAAAAATAGAAAGTTTATAGAAGGTGTAATTAATAGAGAGAAAATTTTGGAAAATATTTTCAATCAAAAATCTGCAACTTCATTTTTTCCAGAGAGTTTATTTAAAGCAAAGTTGTCCATTCTGGAAAAAGAGAAGCTATCAAATAAGGTATCGAATGAAAGAAGTATAAAAAATAGAAAAATAGAGATAACAGTTTTAAATGATGATATTTCCATAAAAATAGCAAATAATTTAAAAGAGCAATTAGAGTTGATAGGAATATCAGTAGAGATAGTGCCATATCAGCATGAAGCATATTTGATGAAAATAGAAAATCAAGATTATGAAATAGCTATTTATAGCATTATTTTTGATAAAAAACATTCGATTTATAATTTAGGAAAAGTAATGGTACATGACATTAAAAATAGAGATATGTATAATGCCTCACTCCCATTTTTAGAAGTTTTGAAAGGTGAGGAAAAAAATGAAAATAGAGATAAGGTATATGATAAGATAGTATTTTTAATATCAAAAAATATACCCTATATTCCGTTGATACATAGAGAAAAAATTGCTGTGGAAAATGAGGAGTTAAAAATATATTATGAAAAATAAATAGGAGGTGATGTATTTTGAAAAAGATTTTATTATTTTTGCCATTCTTCTGTTTGATGGCTTTTGGAAATATGAAATCAGATACATCACGATTGATTGAGAAAAGAGAAACTATCGGAGAAGGGTATCAAAATATAAACTATACAACAAATAATTTTAAAATAAAAGATTTGAATGATTATGATGAATTAACTTACGAGTTTGAAAGTTTTGGAAATAGATTTTTTAGAAAAAATTATACAATAGAACCTTTAATAGAGATAAAGCAGTTGTCGATAGAACCACTGAATGCCAGTGTGAATAGAAATAATCGGACTATTATAGGTTTTAGTAAAAATTGCAATTTAAAGATTAAATCCGTTGTAGGAATAAGAAATGGTTCTAAATTAAGTGGAAAATATAGCTCATATCCAATAACTTTAATTTTGAAGGGAAGAAGAAGAAATAGTTCTAGATATGATAGAATTGCAATAGAGATTATTTTAGAATTAGACATAATAAAATCGCTAAAAATTTCAACAACTTCTATGGATTTAGGAGTGGGAATTCAGGGACAAATATTGTCCTCATCACATGGAAATCATGGATATTTGAATGTGGAGGGAGAATCTAATAAAGAGGTAGTTGTTAGCTATCCAAGTCAAGTAGAGTTGTTTAATAAGGAGGAAAAAGGAAGCATAAGAGTGGAGATATACAGTCCGGATTTGTATTCTTTAGGCAATGAGGAATATCGCACAAGATTATCTGAAAAAGGGGAGAAAAGAGTGGCTTTTGTTGGAGAAGTTAAGGATACTAAAAAGGCACTACCTGGGAAGTACAGTGGAAACTTTAAAATAAAGGTAAGGTATAATTGATGAAAAAGCTAAAAATAGCTTACTTAAAATTGATAGCTATTTTCTTTCTATTTTTTTCAATTATTTTAGTTGCACAGGATAATGTAGAGTTAGATGAAGCATATATCGAAATAAGAAGTAAATCTCTAAAAGATGATTTTTTTATGGTGAGATATGAGTTTGAAAATAATCGAATATACGTTCCTATAAAAGCACTATTTTATTTTTTAGAAATCTACTCAGTGAATATTGATTTTAAAAGAAAAAGTGTAGAATTTCAAATTGATAACAATAAATACAAAGTCGAAATAAAATCGGGAAAAAATTTTATAATTGAAGATGAATTATACGTGGAATTAAAAGTGTTAGAAAATGATTTTAAATTTAAAGAATCTTATTGGTCTAATCAAGATTTAAAATTGATTTTAAATCCAGATTTTGTACTCCCTTTTGAAATAAGAGAGAAAGGCAAAGTTGAAAGACTTCGGTTGAGTGAAAAAAAGGATGGGGAAAAATTCGAAGTGGTGAAACCAGAAAAGAGAATCTTAGCTCCGGGATTAATTAAGATTAATTATTCTAAAATAGATTTAAAAGATAGAGATAATCAGCTTAATTTAGAGTATGGAACTCAATTTTTACAAGGTGATTTATATGTAAATTATATTGTGGAGCCAGAAAACTCTATGAAAAACTATAGTTTAACCTATAATGATGTCTAAAAAACGATATAATCCTAGGAAATTTCTATATAAAAACACCGGATTTTTTCAATGTGAATGGAATGCTTGAGGGATTTAGTTTTGGTGAAAAAAATACATATAGTTCTACTATTGGGAATATAACAACAATAAAAGGTGAAGCTCAAGGAGCAGATATAATTGAACTATATCAGGGTGGCATACTTATAGATTACCAAAGACCTATGGAAAAAAACTTTATATTTGAAATAAGAGATCGAAACTATGGTGGAGATTACTCTTTAAAGATATATTATAAAAATGGTCAAATAGAAAGTAGAAAAATTTATACAGTTGGAGATTCAAAACTGCTTGATAAAAACGAATGGGATTACAATATACAGTTTGGACAAGAAAAATATGAACGAAGGACTCAAAGTGTAAATGAAATTAGTTATGGAGTTAGTAAAAATTTTACTTTAGGTGTAGGAATACTGGAGTTGGAATCTGAAAAAAGTAAACAACATAGTATAATCAAGAGTGAAATTATTTATAAAAATATGCTGTCTAATAGTTATCCACTACTGATAAACTTTCAAAATTTTTACGAAAGAGAAAAAAATAAAAGTAGTTATGAACTAAGAGTAAATCAAAAAATAAAAGATTACAATTTAATTTTAAAACATTTTATATATTCAAAATATATAGGTGAAGAAAATGACGTGGTGAAGTATAATTCAATTGGAATTTCTAGAGACTTTGCAACAACAAGAATTGGATTTGGGTATCAAGAAGAGATAAAGGTTGATGGAAGCAAGAAAGAAAAAGGATATTATATGAGCCTAGAAAATAGAAGTATTAGAAATTTTTCTCTATTTCTGGATACTGAAGTACTTCAAAAAGAAGAAGATAAAAGAAGTTACTCTGTAAATCCAGGTATAAGTTATGGTGGAATGTCTGGGTTTACAATGATTTTACAGGCTAATATAGAAAAATATGAAACTTTAAAATCAGATTATTCTTTAAAAATATTAGGAAGAAGACGAGAATTTTTTTCAACTGGATTAGAATATATTTTAGGAACAGAATTTTTATATAATGAAGAAAAAAAGAGTAGATTTTCAATAGACTTTACTATGTATTTAGATAAAGGTACTTATGTGGAATTACCTATATCTAAAAGAGAAAACAATGGATTGAGCACAGGAATAATAGTGGAAAAAACATTTGATATCTCTAATTTAAAAAGAGAAATAAATGATAGAGAAGTTGATAACTCATGGATTTATGGAAAAGTTTATATAGACTCCAATGATAATGGGCAATACGATACGAAAGAAACTGTATTGTCAGACGTAGCAATAGTTGTTGACGGAAAAAAAGTTATTTCTAACTCAGATGGTGAATATATTATATCAGGATTGTTATCTTTGGAAGAATACAAAGTAGAAGTGGATAGAAAGAGTATTGATCCAATGCTGATGCAGGTTTTGGATAAGAAAAAAGTTTATACAAGAGCTTCGATAGGAACGAGGTATGATATAGGAGTTCAAGCGGTATCAATGGTAAGTGGAAATATAATTTTAGGAAAAAATATCTCTTCTCAAGAATTTATAAGAATACTAAGTATGACAAATGTCGTTTTAGAAAGAGATGGAGAATTATATAAAGAGATAGACCCTGAGTTTGATGGTATGTTCTTTTTTGAAAATGTATTACCGGGTAAGTATAAAATGAAGTTTAATTATTTAGGGAGCGATAGCATAGAATTTACAGAAGAATCATTAGATATAGATATAAAACTTATTCAAGAAGATGAAGGTGAATATTTCGAAGGATACGAAGTAGTTGTAAATAGATATGCTGATGAAGAAAGTGAAAGTAAGTTAAGTGAAAAGCAAGAGGATGAGGAGAAGAGTGAGTATAACCTAGGTGATGTTTTAAATAATTTTTAAAAGGAGAGAGAGTTGAAGAAAAGATGGGTTATAAATGTTTTAATAGCGTATATCGTACAGTCTAATCTTGCTTTTTCCAATTTGAGGAGAGAGAGCATAAATAAAAAATCATTGAAAAATCAAGTAGTTTATTTAATTGATGAAGATTTACCTTTTACAGGAGAATTAATGGGAGAAGGGATAAAAGAAGAATATGAAAATGGTATTAAAAATGGATTTTTTCAAGGATTTGTTCAAGATAAAAATGAAAAATTTATGTATGAGGGAAAATATATAAATGGAATCAAGCACGGAGCATGGACATTAAAATATTTAACTGGTGATACAAAGGGAATCCTAAAATACAATTATGACAAACCGAATGGTCAGTGGACATATTTTTATGATAATAAAAATATAGAGGGGTATGAAAATTTAGAGGATGGGATTTTACATGGTAAGGTAGTGAAATATTCGTTGATAGGTGAAGTAATGACAAAAGTTGAATATTTTAATGGGCTTTTGGAAGGAGAAGCAACTTTTTTTTATAAAGGAAAAGTGTTAGAGACATTAGCTAGTTTTAAGTTTGGAAAGATGGATGGTGGGATAAAAATATTTGGAGTTGATGGGGTACAGATTTTAGAAGGTAGTTATAAAGGTGACAGAAGGGATGGAGTGTGGAAATTTTTTTATAAGACTGGAGATATAAAAGCTGTAGTAAACTATAAAGATGGTTTAAAAAATGGAGAGACTACAATCTACGATAAAGTTGGAGTAATAGCTCAGAAAACTAGATATATGCAGGGAAAAGAAGTGAATAGTGATGGAAGTATTTTAGGAGAAGATAAAAAGATGAAGGATTCTATAGTCGATAGATTTAAGAAATTTAATAGAAATTTAAAGTATGAAAATTATGATAAAATATTAAGTGAAATGGAGTGATAGAAAATGAAGTTGAAAAGATTTATGTTGGGAATAATATTTTTTTTTGTAACTTTACAAAATTATGCATTTAATTTTAGTGTAGCCCCAACAAGATTTGAAATACAATTAGATAAAGTGAATACCAATGAAATAACTTTAATCAACAATACTACAAATCCTATGAGATTGGAAAGCTTTTTGGAGAGTGCTCCTGGATATGAAAAATATAGTTTAAATGACTACATAAAACTATATCCTAAAATGGTAGCTATTAAGCCGGGAAGTAAACAAGTGATAAGATTTAGAGTAAAACCAGAGCCAGATATGGAAGCGGGAGAGTATAAAAGTTATGTCGTATTTAAAGAAATTCCTCTAAAAGAATCAGTGAATGTTAGCAATGAAAAGGTTGACGTTCAAATAAAGATGATCACAGAAGTAGGAATCAGTGTATATGGTCATTATGGTGAGATAGATAGAGGGACAAATATATCAAATTTAAAACTTGCTTATGATTCACAGACATCAAATTTGAAAATGATAGCAGATTCTAACTCTAAAGGAAATAGTTCAGAACTTTTAAATCAAGAGATAGAAATTCTTGGAGTTGGAGGAGTTGTAACTGATACAATTGATTCTCAGTTTGGGAGAACAAAAAGAAATGGAAAATCTCAAATAGAAAGTATTACAAAAATTGAAGGATTAAAAGGAAAAAGAGTGCGAGTAACAATATATAATTCACAAGGTAAACTACTTGAAAAAAAGACAAGCGATACCCTATACTGAATTTTATAAAAAATAAAAATATATTTTTTATAAAAAAGTTATTGACGAAGTTTAAAATTTATGGTACTATAATTTTTGTCAGCGGGAAACACCGCCGGCAAGAATTGTAGAGAAGGACATTAGCAACCGAATAGAGAAAATAGTCAGAAGTTATGAAAATAACAGATACCAGAAATGGTAAACCAATAAATGGTGTAAACGTAAAGTCTTTGGACTTTAAATATATTTG
>NZ_CDRRQU010000011.1:0-61699 GCF_977044495.1 Cetobacterium sp.
TAGTTCTAAACATATCCACGAACCTATCAATTCCCATCACAAGAGCCATTCCCTCCAAAGGTAAACCAATCTGTTGCAATACCATTCCAAGCATTATGACCCCGACTCCGGGAACTCCTGCTGTTCCTATTGATGCCAATGTTGCTGTTATAATCACTGTTACAAAATCTCCCATTGTTAAATTGACACCGTATATCTGAGCTATAAATATTGTTGCAACTCCCTGCATTATTGCGGTTCTATCCATATTTATCGTACTTCCCAAAGGAAGCGTAAATGAAGATATTGTCTTAGATACTCCAAACTCATCTTGCATTGTTTCCATAGAAGCTGGTAGAGTTGCACTACTTGAAGAAGTTGAAAATGCTACCATCATTGGTCCAGAAAATTTCTTTAAAAATTTAATAGGATTGTATTTAGCCACAAAAATTAATAAACTTTGATATGTTATCAAATAATGTAATAATAAAACAATAATTACACCTATAAAATATTTTAGGAGCGGTAACATTGCCACATACCCCAGTGTTGCAAATGTTTTTCCAATCAATCCATATACTCCAAATGGAGCCAATTGCATTATAATTTCAACCAACTTTAGAACTAAGCTATTTAACTCCTCCATTCCCTTTCTAACTGTCGAGACTTTATCTCCCAATATTGCCATACCTACACCACACAAAATTGCAAATACTATTATCTGTAACATATCTCCTTTAGCTAAGGCTTCCATTGGATTTATCGGTATCATTCCCAATAAAACATCTACAAATGGTTTTACTTCATTTACTGAAACATTACTTGTTACAATTTGGGATAAAATAACTCCCTTTCCCGGATTTATTAAAGAGCCAACTCCTAAGGCTAATGTTATTGCCACTGCTGTAGTTCCCAGATAAAAAGCTAAAGTTTTTACTCCCACTCTTCCTAATTTTTTTATATCTTCAACACCTGCTGCTCCAACAGTTAAAGAACAAAAAACTAACGGTATCACAATCATTCTTATTGCTCTTATAAATCCCGTTCCTAAGAAGTTGAAGAAAAAGTCTATCACATATTTTTTCACTATTAAATCGTTCCTAAATGGATACAATAACAACCCACTTATGACTCCCATAATTAATGATATAAAAATTTTATTTGTTAAACTTAACTTTTTCATCTCCATTCACCCCTCATAGATATCTTACTTTTACAAAATAAATTATATATTTAAAAATCAAAAAAATCAAGATAGAATAAAATATTTTTTCTAAAATATATTTATTTAGAAATATATTTTTATTTATAGTCTGATGGAGGATTTTTACTTTGTTTGTCGAATAAGCTTTTAAACTAAAATTTATTCTTTGGAGGATTTTTTATGATATTTGATAAACTTAGCACTTATGATAGACACAAAGTTCTAAAGAATATGATCGGTCCATATGTAGCTGTGCTTATCGCTCACTCTTTCTCCTTAGAATATAAATATTCGGCTGCCACAATCTGTATTCTAAGTTTAGAAAGTACAAGAAAAGCATCCTTAAGAAGTTCTTTTGAGAGGGTCTTGGCCGCCTCTTTTGGTCTGATTTTATCCGCTACAATTATTCGAATTTTTAATTTTAATCCTATCTCTTTAGCGGTATTCACAGGTATTTTTATGCCTCTTTGTATTCGATTTAATCTAATGCAAGGCTTTTTTACTAACATTGTTCTAGCTACACATTTTCTATTGAATGAAAATGTCTCCTTAGAATTCGTTTTAGATCAGTATATTCTTCTATTAGTTGGAGTAATCTGTGCTATAGTTTCAAATTTATATGTACCTAGTCAAAATAATGAGATTATTTCTCAGCTAGAAAAGGTGGACTCTGTAATGAAAGATATTATTTTTGACTTTGCTAAAGCACTAAAATATAAAGCTGTTTCACTGAGACAAGATGAGCTTTTTGAAGAACTCAAAGTCAATCTAGATGACTGCGAACAACTAGTTGAGATGGAAAAAGATAACCGATTTTTTTTCAAACAAATAGATATCTCCAAAAATTATTCGTTAAAGTTTTCAGAATATATGGTTCTTTTGAAAATTCGAGAATGTTTTAACAAAATATCTACAGATATATCTATAACATCAGAGTTAGCAGTTATTTTAAAGGATTTAGCAACATTGAATTCATCTACTTACACCTACAACACCCTTTTAAAAAGACTAAAACATTCCGAGGAAAGGTTCAAAAATGAGATTGATAAAAACAACTTAAATATTGAAAATAAAGCGACTTATTTCTTACTCATAGAGAATATTAAGGAACTCATTGAACTGCGGGTAAAAAATATTTTTTAAAGGAAAGCTATCACTTTTTTTTAAGAATAGTGCAGGTTAAAAAAATTCCCAAATCTTTAAGGAGGTTTTATCATGAATTCTTTTAGTTATTTAGATTGGCCTTTATTAGTGCTACATGAATCAGGTTCAACTTATGAATCTTCCAAGCAGTTAGATATTCTTTTGGAGTGCTTCAACACATCTTTTGTGGATAACACAACTGATTTTAAGAGAATATTCTCTGCTGATAAAGCTATTTCAGGAGTTGTCTTAGATTTTAATGATGAACTTGAAAATATAGTTAAATCTATCAGAAAAACAAATTCAAAAATTCCAATTTTTGTTATCACAGAGGACAGTCTATCAGAAATACCCTTGCAAGTTTTAAAACAAATTAATCTTGTAATAAATATTTTTGAAGACACTTTAACTTTTTTAGCTGGACAAATCGAAGTTGAACTTGAAAGATATATTGAATCTATAAAACCAATTTTCTTCGGTCAACTTATGGATTATACTCAAAAATTCAAATATCCTTGGCATACACCTGGTCATGCTGGTGGCACAATGTTTCTGACTAATCCTATTGGTAAAATGATGTTTGATTTCTATGGAGAAAATACATTTAGAGCAGACCTTTCCATATCTGTTCCTGAACTAGGATCGCTTTTAGATGATGAAGGACCTGTCAAAGACGCTGAAAACAACTCCGCTAGAGTTTTCTCTGCTGATAAAACTTACTACATTTTAAATGGAACAAGTTCAGTTAACCAAGTAGTTTGGAAAGGTAGGGTCACTAAAGATGATTTAGCTTTTGTGGATAGAAATTGTCATAAATCTCTTAATTATGGAATGGTTGTAACTGGAGCAATACCTATGTATATGATTCCTAGAAGAAACAGTCTTGGAATAATTGGACCTGTTAAATTAGAGGAGTTTACAAAAGAATATATTGACGAGATAATCGCTAATAATCCCGCATTGACTCCTGAGCAGAAGAAACAAAAGATTAAAATGTCTGCATTGACAAACTCCACTTATGATGGACTTTGTTACAACGTTAATAAAATCAAAGAATCTTTAAATAGCAATGTTCTAAATTTACATTTTGATGAAGCTTGGTATGCTTACGCTAAGTTCCATCCACTATATAAAGACCACTACGCTATGACTGATTCTGACAACGCTATTGATCATCCACCAATCTTTGCTTCCCAATCTACACATAAATTGCTGGGAGCATTTTCTCAATCATCAATGCTTCACGCAAAAAATGGAACTAAAGATAAAATTGATTTTGTAGTGTTCAATGAAGCATATCTAATGTATGGTTCTACATCTCCACAATACAGTATGATTGCCTCTCTAGATGTTTCTACTGCCATGATGGACTTTGCTGGGGAAGAGTTAATGAACGAAACTATTTTAAATGCTATTCATTTTAGAAAGAGAATCGCCAATCTAAATAAGGAGTATGCTAGTCTTAATGAATGGTTCTTCTCTTTATGGCAACCAATAAAAACTCTATATAATGGAGTTCTAACAGACTTTGAAGATATTCCTGATGAATACCTATTAAAAAATCAAAATTGTTGGACTTTAGATGCCAACAATAACTGGCATGGATTTGAAGATATTGAAGAAAACTACGTTATGTTAGACCCTATAAAATTAACTGTAAAATGTCCTGGTTTAAATGTAGATGGAAAATATGATGAGGTCGGTATTCCAGCATCTATATTGAGTAATTATATAATAAGTAAAGGAGTAGTCAATGAGAAAACTGACACTTACTCACTTTTATTCCTTCATCCAATTGGAACTACTGTAACAAAACAAGAGGCTCTTATCAAAGCTTTAATGGACTTCAAAAAAGACTTTGATAAAAACACACCTCTTACAGATATTTTCCCAGATTTAGTAAACTCTTTCCCTGAAAAATATTCTAACAAAGGCTTAAAAGATCATTGTTTAGATATGCATAAATACATTGTAGAATCAAAACTTCTAGATCTTATGGATAAGGCGTTCCAAATTATTCCTAAGCAGATTTTAACTCCTGCCGAAGCTTCAGTAGAAGTATTTAGAGGAAATATTGAACACGTACCTATCAAAGATTGTATGAATAGAACTGCTGGTGTTATTGTCGTGCCATATCCACCGGGAATCCCTGTATTGATGGGAGGAGAAAGAGTAGATGATAACTCTAAACCTATTTTAGACTTCCTTTTGGCTAGAGAGGAGTTTGAAAGAGTTTTCCCAGGATATTACAGTGATATCCACGGAATCGAAGCTTTCGTTGATAGTGACGGAGTTAGAAGATTCCATACTATGGTTATAAAAAATTAATTTTTTAAGGAGGCATCAAAATGGCTGATAGTACTAAAAAACTTGGATTAATAACTCTTACTGCCGTTGTTATAAGTGCAATGATTGGTGGTGGAGTATATAACTTACCTCAAAATATGTCTCAGTACGCTGGGGCTGGAGCGATTATTATTGCATGGGTTGTAACTGGAATAGGAATATGGTTTGTTGCCAACACATTTAGAATTCTGGCAGCAGCTAGACCAGATGCGACAACTGGAATCTACTCTTACGGTCAACTTGGATTTGGAAATTTTATTGGTTTCCTTATGGCTTGGGGATATTGGCTTTGTAACTGTTTTGCTAATATCGGTTATGCAGTTTTACTTATGGATTCTTTGGATTATTTCTTCCCAGGATATTTCACTGGGGGGAATAACTTTAACTCTGTTATCGGAGGGTCCTTGGTTATTTGGATTATATATTTTATAGTTTTAGCCGGTGTAAAAGGAGCAACTTCCTTAAATACTATTGGTACTATTGGAAAATTGGTTCCCATTGTACTATTTCTATTGATCACTGCTTTTCTTTTTAAATTTGGTGCATTTTTTATCAACTTCTGGGGTACAGAAACTATCCCAGCTCTTGCTGATAAGCCTCTTGGCTCTGTCTTTACACAAGTTAAGAGTACTATGCTTGTTACTCTTTGGGTTTTTATCGGAATTGAAGGTGCAGTTGTTATATCAGATAGAGCAAAAAGTCAGTCTGATGTTGGTAAAGCTACTCTTTTAGGATTCTTAGCTTGTTTGATTATCTACATTCTACTATCTTTACTTCCAATTGGATATTATTCTCAAGGACAACTTTCAACTATGGCAGCTCCTTCAACTGCAGCTGTTCTAGGTGGAATGATTGGAATTTGGGGAGACTGGATTATGAACATTGGAGTTATAATCTCTATATTGAGTTCTTGGCTTGTTTGGACTATCATGTTAGCCGAATTACCACTTGCTGCAGCTAAAGGACAAACATTTCCCAAAGCTTTTGCCAAAGTAAACAAAAATAACTCTCCATCATTTTCCCTACTTATTTCCAGTATTATTATGCAAGTAACTATGATTTTAGTTTACTTCTCAAATAACGCATGGAACTTGATGCTAAGTGTTACGGGTGTGATGGTACTACCATGTTACATAGCTTGTACTGCTTACCTTTGGAAAATATCAGCAAAAAATGACAACTATCCAACTACTATATTTGCAAGTAGAAAAAATGCTATAATTACAGGTTTCTTGGGAACAATCTATGGTCTATGGCTCATTTATGCGGCTGGATTAAATTATATGCTTTTAGCTGCAGTTATATACGCTATCGGTATTCCATTTTTTATGAGAGCTAGAAAAGAGTTCAACCCGACTCAACCTGAATTTAATAAAGAGGAAAAAGCCTTATCAATAGTTCTATTTATATTGGGAGTTTTAGGTTTAATATACCTAATTATGAACTATAAAGCTCTATTGGGGCAATAAAAATATATCTCTACTATGAAGCGTATAAGGAGGAACAAAAATGAAAATTGACAAAACTGCCATTAGTTTTTATGAGGATTATTGTGATGGATACGGTGCTCCCGGTTCGACTGGAAATGGGTATGTTTCTGTTTTAAAAGTTTCTGTGGGAACTATTCCTAAAACAGATGATATCTTGATAGATGGTATTGTAGCTTACGATAGAGCTGAAGTTAATGATGCCTATATCGGACAAATCAATATGTTGACTGCTTCATCTTTTTGTGGACTTGCCGGTCAAGTCTGGGGATATGATTTAGCTAGACACGACTCAATTGTTGAAGATTCTTTGCCAACAGTTTTAGAGGTACCTCAATTTGATGGATCAATTTTAAAAGTTTATGATGCTAAACCTCTTTTAGAAGCTGGTATCGAACTTTTTGGAACTGAATCTAACAGAAGATTCACACCTCTTCCCGGGTCACATATGATTTGTGCCAACAAAGGTGTAACTGCATATAGACCCACAGAAGATCGACCATTTAAAGAAAATGAAGGGTATGGAGTTTGGTGTTTTATCGCTATCTCTATAGCTAAAAATAGAGATAAAGATGCAAGTCTATTTATCGAGGACGCAGGTATTTGGACAGATAACGACAATCCAGAAGATTTAAAAAAATTCCTAGAAGAACATAGGAAAGCTATCATTTGGTCTGTCGTTGAATGTGGAAAAGACTCTCATGTGGCATACGATAGAACTTATGTGGGATTTGCTTATACTATTATGAAACCGGGTGAAATAGGTACATCTTTAACTTGTGGTCCATATGTTACTTTAGCTAGAAAAGCTGTCCCAGAAAAAGGGTTTGGAGAGTTAAATAATCTAACTCTTTCACAGTGGCTAGATGTTCAAGGGCTAGAACCTATCATAAAAAAGTAGTTCCAAACGCTTAAAAAGATTTTATCTATCCTAAAGAGGAGAGTGGGGTAAAAATATCCTACTCTCTTTTATTGTATATTTTAATGAAAAAGTAATCATAAAAAGATTAATTTTAGTTCCCATGAATAAATTGACAAATCAAGTGAGATAATATATCATTAAGACATATACAAAAGCCATCTTAACAAACTAAAGAAAAAGGAAATATCTATTTTATCCCGTATTTCTTAGAAGATGTGCAAATATTTATCGAACTTAATTAAAAAAATATAAATTTTTAGGAGGTTTCCAAATGGCAGTTAAAGTAGCGATTAATGGATTCGGAAGAATTGGAAGATTAGCATTAAGATTAATGATGAACAACCCTGAGTTTGAGGTAGTAGCAATAAATGATTTAACAGACGCAAAAACTCTTGCTCACCTTTTCAAATATGATTCAGCACAAGGTAGATTCAATGGAACTATCGAGGTTATCGAGGGAGGGTTCTCTGTAAATGGAAAGAAAATTAAAGTTTTAGCTGATAGAGATCCTAAAAACTTACCTTGGAAAGAGTTAAATGTAGACGTTGTTCTTGAGTGTACTGGATTCTTTACTTCTCAGGAGAAAGCTGGACTTCACCTAGAAGCTGGAGCTAAAAAAGTTGTTATATCTGCACCTGCTACAGGAGATATCAAAACTATCGTATTCAACGTAAATCAAGATATTTTAGATGGTACAGAGACAGTAATTTCAGGAGCTTCTTGTACAACTAACTGTTTAGCACCAATGGCTAATGTATTAAATAAAGAGTTTGGAATTGTAGAAGGATTAATGACTACTATCCACGCTTATACAAATGACCAAAACACATTGGATGGACCACACGCTAAGGGAGATTTAAGAAGAGCTAGAGCTGCTGCTGCTAACATTGTTCCTAATACAACTGGAGCTGCGAAAGCAATCGGATTAGTAATCCCTGCATTAGCTGGAAAATTAGATGGTTCTGCACAAAGAGTACCAGTAATTACTGGATCATTAACTGAGTTGATAACTGTTTTAGAAAAACCAGTAACTGTTGCTGAAGTTAACGCTGCTATGAAGGCTGCTGCAAACGAGTCATTTGGATATACTGACGAAGAGCTAGTATCTTCTGATATTATCGGAATTGAGTTCGGATCATTATTTGATGCAACTCAAACAAAAGTTATGACTGTTGGAGATAAGCAATTAGTTAAAACTGTTGCTTGGTATGACAATGAAATGTCTTACACTGCTCAATTAATCAGAACTTTAAAGTACTTCGTAGAACTTTCTAAATAGTTAGAGCATCTGGGAAAAACAGAATAAACAGAATAGCGGAGCTAGATAGTTCCGCTTTTTTTTAAGAAAATATAAATAATTTATGAAATATTGGGAGGTTCACATAAAATGGCAAAGAAAATTGTAACTGATTTAGATGTAGCTGGTAAAAAGGTTTTAATGAGAGTTGATTTTAACGTTCCTATGAAAGATGGACAAATCACTGATGAGAATAGAATAGTAGCTGCTTTACCAACTATAAAATATGTTTTAGAAAACGGAGGAAAAGTTATCGCTTTCTCTCATTTAGGAAAAGTAAAAGAAGTAGCTGATTTGGAAAAGAGAAATATCGAACCTGTTGCTAAAAGATTAGCTGAACTTCTAGGACAACCTGTTACTTTCATCAACGCTACAAGAGGAGAGGAGTTAGAAAAAGCTGTTGCTAACTTAAAAGATGGAGAGATTCTTATGTTCCAAAACACTAGATTTGAAGATTTAGATGGGAAAAAAGAATCTAAAAATGATCCTGAATTAGGAAAATATTGGGCTTCTTTAGGTGATCTATTTGTCAATGACGCATTCGGAACTGCTCACAGAGCCCATGCTTCCAATGTTGGAATCGCCGCTAATATCGGTGAAGGAAATACCGCTGCTGGATTCCTGATGGAGAAGGAAATCAAGTTTATCGGTGGAGCTGTTGATGCACCAGAAAGACCTCTAGTTGCTATCTTAGGAGGTGCTAAAGTCTCTGACAAAATTGGAGTTATCGAAAACTTACTAGTTAAAGCTGATAAAATTTTAATCGGTGGAGCTATGATGTTTACATTCTTCAAGGCTTTAGGAAAAAATACAGGAAAATCTCTTGTTGAAGAGGACAAAGTGGATTTAGCCAAATCTTTACTAGAAAAAGCTAACGGAAAGATAGTTTTACCTATCGATACAGTGGTTTGTAAAGAGTTTTCTAATGATGCACCACATTCAGTTGTATCAGTAGATGCAATTCCTGATGATGAGATGGGATTGGATATTGGACCTGCTACGGTTAAACTTTTTGCCGATCAGCTAATTGGAGCAAAAACTGTTGTATGGAATGGACCAATGGGTGTTTTTGAAATGTCTAACTACGCTAAGGGAACTATTGGAGTTTGTGAGGCTATCGCTAACTTAGAGGATGCTACTACTATAATTGGTGGTGGAGACTCTGCTGCTGCTGCTATCTCTTTAGGATTTGCTGATAAATTCTCTCACATTTCTACTGGTGGTGGAGCTTCTCTAGAATACTTAGAGGGTAAAAAATTACCTGGTGTAGAGTCTATATCTGATAAATAATATGCTTTATATATGAAAAAAGAACTCCGGGGGGCGGAGTTCTTTTTAAATTTTTCTCAAATATATATTAGGGGGAATATATTAGAGAAAAGGATTTGTACACATAGAGTATCATTTTTAGTATACTGTGTATATATACTTTTTTTAACTCTTTTTATATCATAAAAAATATATTTCCTATTTTTTTAATTTTAAAAATCTTTTATCTAAAGCATATTCTATAAAACATCTTTGAATCTCTCTCAAGCTCAAAGTATTTACCTTTCTAAGATTCTTAATACTATAACTTTCTGTATCTGATATTATCAAATCATAGCTTTCAATCTCTTCTTTACTTTTAAACCTAAACTCTAAAAAAGACTCTGTTGTAAAAGATATTTTTGGATAAAAAGTTTTCATGGAGTTAATAACCCTTCGATTATACTCACTATCTATATTTCTGGATACACTCAACACTTTGAATCCCTCTATATATTCTTCTAACATAAAAAAATTTGTTATACAACTCGCCAGCCTCAAAATATCGGAATATATCATCTCAATTCCTAACTCCTTTAGACTCTCCTCCACTATTTTCCCCAATTTTTTACATCTCTCCGAATTTGGACTTTTTCTAACCCATAACACCCCGTATTTTTTATCTAAGTATCCCATAGCATAACAGTTTTCAAGTTGCCTATATAGTTCTCTTCTCTCCCAGTCATCCAAATTAAATATATCTTGAATTTTATTTATAAATTTTTCATAGCTCTCCTTCAAGAATCTATTCAAGTCACTGATATACATAATCTTTAACACTACACTTGCCAAAAATCTTTTAAACTCAAGGGATACCTCATCCAAAGACTCTATTTTTTCTAACCTCAACAATACTGCGCCAAACTCCTTATGTTTTTCAATTCCATTTAACTCGTACTCTGTAGCGCCCTTAATTTTTTCTATTATCGCCATTGTATAAATTGCATAGTATGAAAAAGAGGATTTTCTTAACTTAAACTCCTCTGAAATTTGAGAGTATATTTTCAAATATTTCTCCTCTTCTAAAATATCTATCTCTTCTAACAACTCTTTTCTTTGTTTAGATAGAAACTCTCTATCTATAAATAACTTCATTATTTTTTCACAGAGTATATTATATAGGTTTCCCTCATTGATATCTTTTAGAAAAATTCCTTTTGAGTTTTTAGATTCCACTTTAATTTCCTTCTTTTCTAAAAACTCCCGTACTTTTTTTAAATCTTTGACAGCTGTGGTTCTTGAAACCCCCATAGTCTGCCTCTCTTTTTCCAGATTGATATATCTATCTAAAAGTAATCTTATACAATATATATCTTGCCTTTCTCTCGACGAAAGAATATCCAATTTTGAAAAAAACTCGGAGAACTTTTCATCTCTATTTTCAAGACTATAAATATTATTTATTTTTTTTATTGGCTTTATTCCTTTTTCACGTAGATATTCGTTCAGTATACTTATATTTCTTTCTATAGAATTTATATCTAAATCCACATATTTTGTTATTTCTTCTAAATGGATATCCCCATGTAACAAAACCTTTAGCAGAGCTATTGCTTTATTTGACATATACCATCCCCTTAAAATTTTTTCTCTCTATATGTAACTTTTCATAACCTCTAATCTCCCATTTATACTAACAGATGTCTTAGCTGGTATAAAGTAAGTATCACCCTTTTTAACTTCATACACTACTCCATCAGATTTTAATGTTCCTTCTCCATCAAGTATTGAATATACTTTAAAATTCTTATAAGCTTCATCTTCAAATACTCCCTCAACTAATAACCTATCAACAGAGAAATATTCGCCCTTTATTAACTCTTCAACAGTTGCATCCTGAACTCTTATTTTTTTTCTTGTGTCTTCAGAACTGATATTCACATCCTTTCCAAATTGGATTACATCCATAGCTTTGTCCAGATGTAACTCTCTTTTCACTCCGTCCACTTCTCTATCGAAATCATATATTCTATAAGTTGTATCTGAATTTTGTTGTATCTCACAGATTAAAATAGACCCCTCTAAAGTTCCATGAACTACCCCGGGTTTTACGTCTATAAAATCTCCTTTCTTTACACTTACCTCATTGAAGAGCTCTGTAAAATCTTTTCTTTTTACCTTTTCTTCATATATCTCTGGAGTTATCTCCTTTTTAAGCCCCAATATAAGTTTAGCATCCGAACTCGCCTCCATAACATACCACACTTCACTTTTTCCAAACTCTTTCTCCACCCTTAAAGCGTACTCATCACTTGGATGAACTTGTACAGATAGTTTATCATTGATATCTAGATACTTTATTAAAAGAGGAAACTTCTCCCCATACTTTTCAACAATCTCCTCACCTACAAGCTTTGTTCCATATTTTTTAAATATATCTTCTAGGCTTTTCCCTTTGAACTCACCATTCTCAACATAAGACATCCCAGCTTGATGACAGCTCACCTCCCAAGACTCTCCATATAGCTCATCAGTAGGTAATTGAAAGTCTAAAGTCGTTTCAAACCCTCTTCCTCCCCATATTTTTTTCACTAGATTTTTTTTAAATTTTAATAGATACATATTCTCCTCCTGTAACTAATCCTATGATATATATTAAGTATTTAATTTTCTTATATTTCCATCTATTGTAACTTTATTTATTAAAAATGTAAATAAAAAAGAGGAAAAAACTTTCCTCTTTTTTACTTTTACTGCTATTATAAGTTATTTATGTTTATTGACTGAACATTTAATGTTCTTCCATCATCTGACATTGGTATTTTTATTTCACCAGTTCTGATTTTTTCAATAATAGCGTCCTTCCCCGGAACATTCTCTTCAAACCCAATGATTGACCAGTTGTTGTCAACTTTTGGATTTAGTTCTCCTTTTAGATTCTCCTGCACATATTTTACAATCAGGTCTCTAATTCTTCCTCCATCTTGTAACTCCTCGTAAGAGTCATAGTATTTATCTTTTTCTGTCACAAGACCTAAATTCATAAGAGTTCCAAATCTATAGTTATTTATAGCTACCTTATATGTCTTTTTTGGATCTATCGGTTGACCATTTATTGTTGCATCAACTATTCTTTCACCAGCTGGTTTAGATATATCCACTTTATAGTTCACTCCATCAAACATATCATAGTTGTACCCTCTAACTTTTGGATTAAACGATACAGTTACATCTCCTGGTTTCGCTTGGTTATAATAGTTCATTGACCATTCCATATACTTCAATAAGTTTTCTCCAGTCATATTTACACCCATCAAAGTATTTGTGTATTTGTATATAAATGCTACATCTTTCTTTTTAAAATCCCCAGCATTCAGATTAGAATCAAAGTTGAATACCGCTGCTGCTGAAACATCAGATTTAGCAAAGTAGTTTTGTACTTCATTTATTAGTTCAATTATTGCATTATCCTCTAACTGCGAAGTTGGCATTGTTGTAACTTTATCCTCACCAGTAATATAATCTGTTCTCTTTATAAATTTATCATTTACCTTTCCAACTACCTTATTTGCATCCGCTCTAGATTCATCATGTACATTCTTAAATTGATCTAGTATCCCCTTATCAGCTTCAACATCCTTTGTTTCCACATTTTTAGCTACTATATCTTGAACTTCCCACTTTCCATCTTTCTTAACGACTTTTATTTCCCCGTTTGAAACTCCCCATCCATAAGCTCCCGGCTCAAGAACTGTTGTTCCATTTATATCTGTGACATATCTAGCGTGTTCATGCCCTGCAAATATCAAATCAAATTGAGGATAAGCCTCCGCTAAATCAAATACTCCAGTTTTTCCGTACTCATCTTTTCTTCCTAAATGGAAAGCTCCCACAAGTACATCATATTTACCATCTAATTCATCTAACGTTTCTTTTACTGCCGTCATTGGATCTTCAAAAGTAAGCCCTTTGAAGTGCTCAGGAGCAGATGCTTCCCACATAGGTACATGAGGTGGTATTCCTCCTATCAAAGCTACTTTTACTCCTTGAATATCATAGATTTGATATGGTAACACAAATTTCGATCCATCATCTTCATTCTCTATATTTACGGATATTACCGATCCTTTAAAGTTTTTAACATTTCTCAGTAGAAAATCTTTTTCAAAATTAAACTCATGGTTTCCTAAAATCCATGCGTCATAATTCATTGTGTTCAAGGCCTCCACCATAGGGTGTGTCTCTAAATTATTGAATAGTTCAGCACTATTATCTTGAACAGTATCTCCAATATCCATCAAAATTAAATTTGGATTTTTCTCTCTTAAATTTTTTACAATTGTATAAGTTTTTGCAAGTCCTGCACTTGGGTCCTCAGAATCAATTCCATACTCATACGGATATATTCTTCCATGGACATCAGAAGTAGCTGCAAAAGACAGTGTAACTTCCTCTGGTCCTGCCTCTCCTTTTGTAATAATTTTTTTCTCTAGATTAAGTTTATTCTCTTGATACTCCTTAACCTCTGTGTTTGTTGCTGTTTTAGGTGCTTCCTCTTTCTTTCCACAGCCAATTAAAGCCATAGATAAAAGAGTTCCTAAAACTAAGAATTTAGTGCTTCTCACTATTATTCCTCCCCTTTTCTTTTTATTAATATTATTGAAACAACTGCTGTTATTGGTACAGTTGCTATTATACCTATACTTCCTGCCAAAGCATTGACAATCTCAATCGCTATAGCCGGTATGTTTATAAATTGTTGATAAACCATCCCGTATCCCCATATCATCATCATCAAAGGTAATGACCCTCCTGCAAAAGCAAGTATCAATGTGTTTATCATTGTTCCTACAATATCTCTCCCTATCACCATAGCAGAGTTAAATAGCTCTTTTGAAGTCAAACTCTTTTTATGTTGATGTATTTCATTGACGGATGAAGATATTGACATAGCTACATCCATAACAGCTCCTAACGAAGCTATCAATATAGAGACAAATAACAATCCCTCTATTTGAAGTTTAAAATCTTTTGTTATATAGAGTAGTTGCTGTCCTTCCGATAAATTTAATCCACTTAAATTCATTATTTTTCCAAATCCATAGGAGATTAAACCTGCAATAGTTATTCCGCTTATGGTTCCTATTATAGCTGAGTAAGTTTTTCTATCGTAGCCACCTATCAATAAAAAACTTACCACAATTATTATAGAGGATAAAAATATTGATGTCGATATGGGATTTACCCCTTTAAATAAAAGCGGTAATAACACATATATTATCATTGACCCTGTAAAAACTAGAGCCAAGAGAGATTTTACTCCCTTCATTTTTCCTAAAATTAAAACTGCTCCTATAAATATTGCTCCCAATAAATATATCGCTCTATCTCTTTTTAAATTATATAACCAAACGGTAGTTTTTTCTTTTTCCTCTCTCACAGTAAATATAGCTTTCAAACCCACATCCGCATATACATTGTGAAGAGCACTTAAAGAGTTATAAACTTTAAAAACTTCACCCCTATGTTTTCCCTCTAAAATTCTTACTTCTAAATTTTGTCCACCTCTAAATTTTCCCTTTATAACAGGGTCTTTCATCAACTCTTCATCTATAACTTTAGTTACTTCTCCTTGAACAAACTCCTGTGGAAATTTCGTTTTTCCTTTTAAATCCACACTCAGTTTTGGAGAATATATCGCCATTATAAAAATAGATATAACTACTAACAGTGGTAATATTCTTTTTTTCATTTTTACCTCTTGTTCTATTAAAAATCACTTCCGACATAAATTATAACATTTTTTTAAAAAAAAATCTCTTTTTTGTTTGACTATTTTACAAAATTTTTGTATTATGGTATGTGTAATATCAAAACTTTTTTAGTGAGGTGTAGAAATGCTAGAAGCTAACATAAAAGAACTACTAAAAGGTAAAACTATGGACGAATTATTGGATTTAATAATATTGGGATTAGAGCACACTGACGAGAATGATAAACCACTTATGGAGACTGCATAATAACTCTCTTGAGATTTTCTCAGAGAGTTTTTTTATTTTTTGCTAAAATTGACCTTGATTATTTGTAATTTATGAGTTATATAAGTAGTAAGATTAACTGCTATATAGGGAGGGCATTATGGATTATAAAATCGTTAGAAAAGAGAATCAAAAAGAACGTCTTTGGACTGGAGGGATTTCTAAAGAGCTATATATTTATCCCGACGGTTCTACCATTGACAGTCCTTTTTATTTTAGAGTCTCAACAGCAAGCATAAATCCCGGTGAATATAACTTTACATCTTTCAAGGGATACAAAAGACTCCTAGTTTTATTATCGGGAAATATTAGACTCGAAGTAGATGGAAAAGCACACTGTCTAAAGCCACTATCTCATATATATTTTTCAGGGGATAGCCATAGCAGTAGCTTAGCTGACGAAAAAAGTATCGACTTCAATCTCATTTTCAAAGATAATATCGATCTTTTGGATTTCAAAATCATTGAAACAGAGTTTCTAGGTAAAAATCTATCTGCTAAGGCAATCAATATCTTTTATAACTTAGAAGAAAATCGTCACGTTCAAATAAATAGTAATGAATATACTCTTGGAAAAGAGGACGCCCTTATCGCTTGTGGTAACAATTTTAATATAGAAGGTAACGGTAGAGGTATTTTGCTCTCCCTAGCTATTAAATAAAAATCCCCCTTAAAGGGGGAAATTTTTATTTTAAATTACATTTTTTATAAATAGCATTGTGAGTAAAATTAGCATGGTTATTGTGATTTTTTCTTCCAATTTAAAACTCCTCCTATTTTTACTAATTACTATATTCTATCACCTCTTTTACTTTTTTTCAAACATAAAAACATTTCAAAAGGAAATTTTGAAAAAAACGGTAAATAATTAATGGAATACTTTACGTAGAGGGGGGCATCATTATGTATATTAACACAAAACATCTGCAAATTTTAAAGACAATAAAAAACAATCAGGTTACGAATATCAGAGATATCAGTGATATTTTTCTGCTGTCTAATCAACACGCTAAACTTCACCTTGAAGATATCTATTGCGAACTATTTCAAAAGCTATCTTGTGATTTAAAGCCCGAAGTTATTATTGAGCAGATTAAAAATTTTTCTAATGCAAAGAATATTTTAAGGAACTCTCAACAACTTACAAAAAATCAAAAAATTTTCTATTTAATTTTTCGCTTAATTAAAGATAAACACATAAAACTATCTCATGTTTGTGAAGATTTAAACTTAACCAAACGAAATTTGAATAACTATTTAAAAAGCATTTCAGATATATTTTCGCTCTATAAGTTCAAGATTAAAATTAGTAATAAGGGGGTTACACTTATCGATTCCCCATATTTTATTAAAAAATTCAAATTTATTCTCACATTTAAAACACTGGTAGAAAAAGATTTTTTACCAAAAAAAATCAGAAATGAATTAGTTAATTTTATAAAAATTGAAAACTTCTATACCTTTAGAAAAGATGTATCAAAATTTTTTAAAATCATTAATTGTGATTTTATAAAACATTCTGAAATGTCTATTTTTTCTTTTTATACTGCTTTTGTAACGCCATATAAAGAGCAAAAAACTGTCGAGAATATCTCATATGAAAATTTTCTTAAGTATAAACCTACTTACTATGATTCTGAATTTTTTCATAAAATTTTTAATTTTTTAAAGACAACTATTTTTAAAAATCTTCCCACAATTTATTTGAATGATTTTTTCAACTTAATTGATGTTCTCAACCCATTCAAAGATCATTTCAATAAGTTTGTTAGGAGCAAAAGTGAAGAGTTAAGACACGTATTTGCAAAGTATCTCGGTTCGCACATCTACACGAATACCGATTACTTTAGGATGGTCAACCCTTGGGTTAACTACGTCTATTTAAAAAATATTTTTTTCATTGATGATTCAGCCTTTTTAAATATAAATTTGAACTATTTTGCTAATTCAAATATATATGAGATGACACGGGAAATAAATAAAATTCTACCCGGCTTTACTCTTTTTGAGAGCATTTTTCTCTGGTATTATTTTTCTGAGAATGAGGACAGACAAGAAAATAATATTTTTGTTTTTAAAAACCTTCCATCTGCGATTATTCCCTCTCTTATAAATGAAATTTATAAGAAGCACAACATAAAAATAACTTTTTCTGTCAACCTCAAAGAGTTCAATGAATATCGAAAGCATCACTCCATAGATACCATTATCACGGTAGAGAATTTTAAAATTTATAGCAACGACATCCCCATTAAAAATCTATTTTTTCCAATACCTAACTTTCAAAAGATATCCCCTACATGAACTAAAAAAGAAGCTGGTCTCTACACCTACAAACCAGCTTTTTTTCTTATTTTATATTTTTCAAAATAAAAAATTTAAGATCTATCAAATTAGATTCCAATGGAAATCTATTTATTCTATACATGGGAATATCTAAAATATCATTGATATTGCCACTGGTTATTATCAAATCATATTCTTTTTCACAGCCAAATATCTCAAATATATGTGATGACACCTTATCAATCTCCTTAAATTGAAACATGGTTTCCAACTTTTTTAAAACTATATTTTTTACACTATCAACCTCATCTGAAACAAATAAAACTTTCATCTCTTTAAAAGCACTATAATTTTTTAATAATAAATTATTATAAATAATATAAAATATGCTCTGTATATCTTTTTTTACTAATGCTGTATCTTTTATTTTCTCTGAAAAATCTTTGTACAGATTTGTCTCACATATTTTCTCTGAAATAGGTAGTCTTTCTCTTATCACACCTATTTCTGCCAGTAAGCTCTCCATCAAATCGTCATCCTCTTCCAGCTCTAAATCTTTTATTACACCTCTCAATGTGTTCTCAATCTCCAAGGTTCTATCTTTTTTTAAGGAGCTATTTTTTACCTCTTTTATTACCTTTTCTATAAACTCTTTTCCTAAATCACATAGGATAAACTCTGTTATCTCCTCCGTGTTGTAACCTCTTATCCCTTTTTCTAATTTATGCCTTGTATTTATAGAAGCTAATTTACAAAATACTCTGTTGTAATAGTTTATATTGTATTCCTCTTTTAATACCTCTTTCACTCTCCCTTTCAAAATTTCTGGAGATACATCCCCCACAATTTTTCCTATTGTATTTTTTAGTATATTTGGGAAATTTATAAACTGCTTTTCCACTATGGAATAAATCTCTTTTTCAAACACCTGAATAATCTGCTCCTCATCTCCAAGTACTTTTATTCCTCTAGATGGTAACTCTTTTATTTTTATGTTCTCTGCAATAAACTCCTTTTTAATTACTGCTAAATCTTTTTTCAAGGTGGTTCTTGATGTATTTAAGTACTCAGCTTCCTTTGTTAAATTTATGACCTCTTTGGAAAAAAGTTTTAATTTTAGGTATCTTCTTCTATTCTCTGAAAACATACCTGTAAAATCACTGATTATTTTATTTAGTTCGTTACTTTTTAAATTTACTGTGAAAATACCTTTTTCACATTTTTTTATTGTATCCAATTTATATGTTTTTAAGATATAGTTTATATTTTCTATATCGTATCTTATTGTCCTTGTGTGTACATTAAAATTTTCTGAAAGTTTTTTTAGTGTGAACTCACTTGTTTCATTTAAAATAGATAAAATATTTATGCACCTCTCATTAATGACCATTTGATGCCCTCCCCCGATATTTTTTCTTTATTCCTATTGTATCTCTTTTTTGGAAAACAGTCTTTATGAAAAAAATTTTATTTTTATTTTACTTTATTTCACTATGAAAAAAATTTTAAAAATTTTAATATTTTTTTCACATTGTTTGAAAATATTTTATGTTTTTATATCCTGTTTCTATATTTACATCCTCTAGAACTCCATCTTCATCTATCAAAAGTGTTGTTGGAATATTTATGACTCCAAATTGACTATATAAAGATTTATCCTCTGTGTCATAATATGGTCTGAATGTATACCCATTCTCTTTCATATATCTTTCCACCTTTTCTCTGTTGTCAGTTCTATATGGACCAAATACAACTATAAATTCGATATTGCTGTCCTTATACTTATCTTTATATTCAAGTCCTAAAATCTCCTTTTCTTTTATACAATCTGGGCACCATGTAGTTGTAAAATTTAAAAAAACTTTTTTTCCTTTTAACTCTTCAAGTTTTACAGTTTTTTTCCCATCCAAGGATGTTATTTCAAAATTGTCCACTTTCTCGCCAATTAAATATGTCAACTGCTCCTCTCTCGGGTCTCTTTCACTAGGAAATGATATATTAAAAACCAACAGTGCCATCAATACCATTTTAACTATTTTCTTCATCTTTTTTCACCTCTATCTCCTCTTCATCTAAAATTTCATCTTCAACTACTTCAATATTTTTTATTAAGAAATTATTATCCTCATAGTATTCTCCCTCTCTACCAGCCTTTACCCCTATCTCTATTCTCTGTCTATCAAATGATCCTTTATACCGCTTACTCGTTGACAAGAGCTCAACCACATACTCTCCGGGTAGTATGTTCTCAAAGAAATAGTAACCATCAATCTCAGGCTGAGTTCTACCTATCTCTTCATCACCTTTTTTTAAAATAACATTTAGCCCAGCTAACATACTGTTGTACTCTCTTTCATCTGTCCCCTCGCCATTTCCTACAACTCCAGTTATCATAGAAACTGGTACCAACGGTATATCCACTTTCACCCCAGAAGAGATAGCACCTTTAAATTTTATTTGTTCTTTTCCTTGAATCAACATGGGGTCTATCGTTTCTTTATTGACCTCTACCATATGAATATCTTTATTACTTATATTTCCGATTATATATTTACCATTTTTTTTGACACTACTAGTTCCACCAGACGCAATAACTTCTGCTCCTTCATAGATATCCTCATTTTCATCCATTATTCCATTCGAATTTTCATCCACAAAGACTTTTCCTTCGACCCATCCGTCTGTGACATTGTTATTATTTATTTTCAACAGTGGATTTCCTAAGTAAAAAGATTTCTCTATTCTACCTCCCACTCTTGTTTTATTGTCCTCTCTCCTTATATCAGGAAACTCTATATATATGTCTCCATCAAATATATATGTGAATCTTACCTCAAAAAAGGTCCCTTTATCTTTCGAATGTCCAACTTCAAATGCAGCATCCACATCTTTAAAAAATCCCTTATCTGTTGGAGATTTTGCTATTCCAAACTTAATCTCATCCTCTGTCATTTCACTCTCTTCATAATTTACTCTTCCCTCTAAGACTGCAACAATACCGTCCATACCAGAATATGTTATCTTTCCTTGAGTTCCATATCCTTGAACCTCTCTTGGTTCAGTATTTGGGGTTGAATATTTATAGTATTCACTTGTTAAACTCATTCGTACACTACGGCTTAAAGTATAGTCTAAACTCAAATATATTTGATGTAAATCATCTGCCTCGTAACTATTTTTAAAATAACCTACACTTCCCGATAGTTTCCTAAACTCTTTACTTAAGTCAATGTTATATGAGTAATCCTTTTTTAAACGCTTTGCAGTTTTATCTCTATATTTTTCATACCTCATAGTCAAATTGGTATTATATGGTAATTTCTGTTCTCCTGTTCCTTTAAAACTCAACTCTTTAGAATTGAACTCCTCTAAAAAAGTTCCAGATATCAAAGTTGGGTATTCATCTAAGCCAAATCTATACGCCACTCCTCCTTCTAAAACTTCATATTTATTTTCCAATTTATTTTCTAATAAAGATACACCTGTAACCACAGTCAAATCTTTTGTCAATCCATACTTGAATTTTCCTAAATATTGATTTTTTTTATCATCTTTTCCCTCTCCCAACTGAACTACAAAGTCACTTTCACCTTTATTCAATATATTTTGATTTCCTAAGACATATATCTCTTTTGTTTCCTCACGTCCATCTCTATAATATATTTTTAGAGTATACCTATCCGTTGATGATAAGTTTATGACATCAAATCTAAAACGATCTCCTGTTACCATTTGAAAATCATCTAAACTGCCATTTCTATACAGCTCAACTAGATTAGCATTATATGCCTCGCCCTCTATTACTGTTCTATTGTCAATCCTTATTCCATAGTATTCATTTTTAGAAAAACTCGCCCCTCTCATGCTTCTTTCACTGTCGAAGATGGAATCGCTCTCCAAATAGAAATCTCCAAACGTTAAATAATAGTTATTAAATATCTCTCTATATTGGAGCCTAATATACTCCAAGTTACTTTCCGGGTAAACCTTTTGAGATATCTGAAACTCCCCGTATAAAAGTTCTGTTCCGTAGTCTATATCCACGGCATACTCATTATTTTCAATATCTGAATTGGTATATGATAGTTTTAGTATCCCCGGGGATAACAGCGATTTTTCCTTTTTTATATAATCTCCCTTAGCCTCCAACTCCCTCTCCTTTTTTGCCATTGCTAAGAGAGACCTTTGATTATTTAATTCATCTTGGGACTCTTTTGATGTCTTAAACTCTGGATATAGGTTTAAAATATACCTCTCATTATCCCAATTTGACTCTGGTATAAAAAAGTATCTTTTAAACTCATCTAACTCTATGAAAATATCATCCTCCGTCTCTATTGAGCTCTCCTTTGGAATCTTTATATCAATCTCTCTTTCCGCATCCAATTTTCCTTTGACCCTCATTCTTTTCTTATCAAATTTAACCTCATCCATTCTAGCAAAATCTATGAACTCCCCAACCCCTATATACATCTTCTCTGTTTCTTCATCTATTAAAACTCTATAAAACTCATTTTTTTGTCCCTTCATCTCTAGCTCTATATATGCTTCCTCTGGAGTTGCTGAAAAAATGATACTTTTTACTACACAGTAGATTAAAATTGCTCTGTTAACTCTTCCCATCTCTTTCCCCCATACACTCTTCCCATCTGTAATCTCTCTAAACTACAACTTCCCAGTCTCTATCTCCTTATCACAACTCTTTTATTAGGATTCTTATTTTCGATTGAATAATCTAGGTATTCATAGAATGCTTTAACTCTTACACTTTCTTTATATTCTCCCGCTTTTACAACTGGAACTGTGGAAAACATTCTGCCTTGAAGATATATCTTTTCTTTTGTTTTATCCTTTTTCGGAATGAATCCCAAAACTCTAATTAGCTCTCCACCTTGAGTCGTTTCACTCATAAAATTACTTTTGTCCTTACTCTCTAGCTTCACAATAAGTTGTCCATTTGCCATTGTAATTTGCTTTGGATACTCAAAGTACATCTTTGTATTTCCCACATCTTTTTTATCAATAACTAAATCCACAGTTATCTCTGGATTTTTTTTACTGGTAACCCCCCCACGTGGGACCCTAGGGTTTATCGTTCCAAAATCCATCTCACCTTTTACATTCATATCTATTTTCCCTATTTTTCTAAACTCTACAGCTATATTCCCAACCAAAACTTCATTTTTTCCAATCTCGTCTAAAAAGTCCACTCTTCCTAAAATAATCTGCTCATCTACCGAATTAATTTTTAATTTATAAATAAAATCTACTCTCATTGTTTCATTGCTAATGATGTAGATATTATTTTCATTTTTATTACCATTCACTCTCAAAATTTCAATATTTTTATCTGGATTTATTTTTATTCCAGTCTCTTTTTTATGACTGAAAACTCTTGCATCAAGAGACCCTCGATAACTCGCTCCCCTTTTTTCTAGGTTATATATCTGTCCGTTAATTTCTGAAGAAAATACATAGTTGGATAAAATTAAAAATATTATTACTAGAATCTTTTTCATTTTCACCACCCTCTATATAAAAATGGGCATAGTATATCTCACTATGCCCTTAAATTTTTCTTTCTACCAAGCTGATGTATCGTAACCTGCCACTAAAGTAGCTGTTGCTGTATAAGTTGTTCCTGGTTCCAATAAATTTATACCTGGTTTTGGAATCTTAACGTTTACTGATCCCTGTCCTTTTCCTGTTGTTGCATCCAACATAACTGATCCTGTTTTGTGAGTTATTGTTCCCGCAAATTTGTGAACTAACTCATTTCCTTTTTTAAACTTTAATGATCCATTGTCTTTAAATCCAATCTTAACATTTTGTCCTTTTTCTCCCTCTACTGTATGATGATTAATGTGATCTAAATCTATATCTTTATCTCCACACCATAGTCCTAAATCAATATCTTTAACTGTTAGCTTTAATTGCTCAGGAACTTTAACCTTAACTTTAAAGTCCTTGTTGATACTACATGGGTTTGTAAAACAAAATGCTGGGTCTGATTCTGGAGATGATGCTTCAGTTGCTAATAGTGATGCTGATCATAAAATAAATAATACTGATAATAACTTTTTCATTTCTAATACCTCCACTATTTTATTTTTATATACTCAAGTTATTTTGAGTTAATTTTATAGCGATAGCTCTTTGCTACCAAGTTTTAAACCACTTTTATCCTTGAAACTAACTTTGATGTATCTACTTCCATTTGGAATATTAATCAGTTCTGACTCCACTTTTGTTTTGGGTTCCCTTGTTGTTATCCCCAATTTAACTTCCTCTTTTGACAGTCTATTTTTAGCGCCATCTAAATACTCTATATCTCCAATAACAGCTAATCCACTATTTCCTTTCAAATCAAAATTAGCCACAAGTTTTTTATTTCCATTACTATCTTTTTTTATCTCACTACCTGTGAGTTGACCGCCTATTTTTCTTTCACCTTTTAATCCGTATGCTGCTACGTGGACCTCTGTCAGTAATTCAAATTCAACTGCCACCTCTTGTCCTGTCTCACCCTTTACTTTTTTGGTATTTTCCTTTGGTTTTCCCGGAAATTCTCTGAAAACAAGTTTTGTCTTATACTCGCCATCTGGTAAATCTTTAACCCCTCTAACTGCAAATCTAACACTTCGACTTCCATTTGGCTTTAAAGTTATACTTTTAGGATAGACTTTCATCATCTCTCCCATATCATACTTTTCCCATCCCTCATCCTTTTCAACAGATATCTCAACTCTCATTGGTTTCATAGTATTATTTGTAACCATTATTTCATGTGTCTCATTTTTATCTAAAGATGTATAAAATCCAGTTGGAGCTATACCTATATTAAATGCTAATAGTTTTGTAAAAAATGATAGATATACAACCGTGAAAAATAATCTTTTTATTAATTTCATATTTCCCTCCCAAACTCAAAAATTTACGTTATTTTTACGTCAATTTTAGTGTAATATTTTCTCTTCATGCCCATTTATACTTCTTTTTTTTAATCACTCTTTTTTTCTGTTTCATACATATCTTTTCCATTTTTTTGCATATCTTCTCTTTTTTACCACTTATATTGAATATTTAATCCTATTCGATTACTCATTTCATCTTTTCTAAATGTCCCTGTATAATCTATACCCGTTGTTATATCATTTTTAAAATTATACTCCGCTCCTATTCTGAAATATCCCACATCCTTTCCTATATCCAGCCCCTCTATTCTATATAATGCAGAACTTTCATTATAGAACTTCCCATCAAAAGATTTAAAATCATCAAAATAGTGTTGCCATCCAAAATCTATAAATGTGCCTACTCTATTCCAACTCTTTTCATACATCAGTCCAACTTTACTAACAAATGTATCTAACTTAGTCTCATCTATATCTAGGGCATATACATCCCCATTCTCTTTATAGCCCTCTCTCGTATACCATATATAGTCCAATCCAACATACGGATATAGATATGAGCTTTCATCCAATATGTACCTATATCCCAACTCTGTCCCCACAGATATTAGGTGAGAATAAAAATCTGCTGTCATTGTTTGTACTGGCGATTTTCCTAAAACTTCACTGTCTCTATCATATATTCTTCTGTTCAAATCGTGCTTATTCCAAGAATACCCTATCGAATTTATTGATAACCAGTTATTTTTTTCATATGCTAAATGTAGATTCACTCCTATGGTATCTACATCCTCCGTTCCTCCCTCACCAGTTTTATAATCAACTTTAGATTGAGCATAGCCATAGGTAATTCCAGTTAACCACTCATCATTAAACCTGTGGAAGGTTCCACCAGTTATTCCCCATGTGTCGTAACTAAATTCGGAGCTTGAACTTCCAGTGTATTTTCCGTAGTCCCCAAAAATTTTTGCCATCTGTATGTTGTTATATCTCTCCTCATTTTCGACCTCAACAATCTCAATGCTTGGAGGCAAAAGATTCTCTTTTCCTAAACTGTTTCCCTTATCGGATAGATATTGTGGATAGACTACCTCTTGAGCTACTTTACTATATTTTTTTGGCATGAACGCTATTTTTCTGATATAATTGGACCCTTCGTTTCTTATATACATAGTGTTAATTATATCCACATTTGATTGAGTATATCTTTCTATGCTTTGAGCATATCCACCTTGAAGTCCTGAGTTTCCATCATCTGGTATAGTAGGAGCTATTGGATTCACTGGAACTCTTTCAAACACTAACGTTACCTCTCCAGTCAAAGGGTCATACTCATGCCATGAATCCCATCCAACTACACCCCCCTTTGCTATACTCTCCACTTTAAAATACTCCTCCGGCAATTTTATATTCCCAGAAACTTGCTCCCCATTTATCAGCAACCCTTTCTCTTCAATCTCTCTCTTTTGTTGTTCTGTCAAAGCGGATGTAAAAATATTTGTTACCTCTATTCTATCGGCATTTGTCACAAATAGATTGTCCAGTACCCTTTGGGTTATTGTCCCACCATTCATATTTATTGAGTTTGCAGCTAAGGTTGATGTCACATTTTTACCCACGTGTTTAACTAAACTACTTCCATTTTCAAAGACAATATTCCCTTTCAAAAGCTCATCAATTTTTTCTCTATCTTCGCCATCTCTATCTAAAAAAACTCCATTGATATGAATGCCATTGAATTTATCTGATGTTATTGTTAACTTTCCATCTTTCATAATCGCCGTGTAATCTGTTTTATTTGTATTTTCATGGTAATCCAAAACAATTTCATCTTTTATCTTCCATACACTTTCACTTAGAGATTTATCCTCATTGAATATCAATTTCCCATTTTCATCTATATCCACTGTGTGTTTCCCAAAAATTAAATGTGAAAATGATTTGGGAATAATCTCTCCATAAAGGTTATTCTCTATCAATTTCCCAGTGCGTTCATCATATGTATCTATAAAATATAATGTGTTGTCTCCCAGACCTCCACTAACCTTTCCTGAGATTTGTGATCCTGTTCCCAACATTATTGTGTTATGTCCCTCTCCGCCTACAATCGCCACTTTATCAGTTTCGCTAAATCCTAAAGCTTTTAATACAGCTTTTCCCTCCTCCGTTTTTGTTATTCCTTCTGGATTTATAAGTCCATGATTTATAAAAGTAGAGTTACCTCCTACGTATACTCCGATATTTCCTTCGTTTTTTATCCCCCCAGACACACTTATCTTTTCTATCTCCTCCCATATTTTCTCATCTTTGTTCTCTGATTGTAACTTTGGAAGTAACTCTGCCAAAATATTTGATAACTCCTCACCAGTTAAATCTCTTCCCCTATTTTCTATCACACCTCCTACTCCTTCCGAGTACATTCCAAAATCGCCTGTGTTCGCCACTAGACCTCTATTTATAGCTTTAGATTTTCCACTTCCATCTGTGAGAGCCACCATTCCATAGTTGCCTTTATTTTTTACTCCTCCGCCTATCTCAACTGTTGCCTTACCTACATAACTGATGTCTACACCCTCGTTTATCAATAGAGACTCACCATTTTCTAAAGCTGTTCCTATCATTCCAACATCACCGGCATTTGCCACCAAGCCAACTCCTAAAATCGGCTCTAACCTAAAAGGTTTATCTGGATCTTGACAAACTAAATCTTTTGAATCTATTGTGCATCCACCATCTGACTTTTGAATATTGATTGCATTTATCCCTTTTACTTCCCCTCCATTTTGAGCTAAAATACTCATCCCATATTTTCCATTATTTTTTATACCGTTTTTGTTCTCATAAAATAGTGCCTCTGCATTTTGATTTCCAACTCCAGCTGTGTAGAAGATTTTTTCCTCTCCTCCAACGTTCTCTATGTTAGAGATTGACCCCTCTCCTATCGACTGAGCTACCATTCCATAATCATCACCATTTTTTATCAATCCATAATTTTTCTGATTCGAAATCCCCCCGTTTAAAGATAAAGTTGCCATTCCATACTTTCCTGCATTAGAAACACCGTCCAAAGATTTTTCAATCTTTTCATAAAACTTATCTGAATCCTTTATATCACTGTACTTATCTATCGAATCAATACCCTCATCACCCAATCTATATCCAGCTATATAGTAATCGATACTATACCCTTTGTTTTGACTAAAAACTTTAGTATCTATTCCATTAGCTTCGCTATACATTCCATAGTCACCACTGTTTTCAACTAATCCATGATTTGAAATTATGGATTTTTCGCCACCTCGATCAGTCACAGCTACCATTCCATAACTCTTCTTATTGAAAATTCCTTTTTCTCCACTGCTAGAACTTCTGACATTATCGATCTCATCTGTCCACCATCTACTTCCAAAATTTATACCTGTTCCTCCATTGATAGCTACCATTCCATAGTCACCACTATTTTCAATCTTTGATATATTCCATATCTTGCTGGGAGAATTTTTTATTATTACTCCATTGATTTTTGAGCTTATTTCACTAGCATCAATTACAACTCCACTATCTCCATCTATTACAGTTGAATTTTTCTCTGTAAATTTGTTTTCATCTATCACATCCCTATCACTTTTTATATCTCCTATTACAGGAACTGCAAATGAAACTCCACCTGTGATTAAAAATACTATCAACAAACTCTCGGTAATTCTTAACTTTCTTTTTAGATTCCTTTTTAAAACGTAATAAATCTTAAATGATTCATTCATGGTGCACTCCTCCCCTTTTTTATAATTTCTCTTTTTCAATTTATTTCTAACTTTTTTACTTTCTCTTATTTTTTATAAAAATTTTTCTTTCACGACTCTTGAAAAAATATTTCATATCTATTTAATATTTTTCATTTTTATGATATAATGTTCTAAAATAGTTTGTTAAGGAGCGATATGTGTATATAAATAATAGACATTTACAAATTTTACACCTCATCAAAAATAACCCTAATTTTAATTTAAAAGATATTGAAAATATTTTAGATATGTCTCAGCAACATATAAAACTACATCTAGTAGATATTTATGATGAAATTTCGGAAAATGGGGTTACCCCCCCTCCCCCCCCGATCCCGCTCCCAAAAAACTGACAATATATTAAAATATATTTCCGACTCCAAGGGAGCTAAAAAAATATTGAGAAAATCACAGGAATTTACAAAGAATCAAAAGATTTTTTACACTCTATTTTTTTTGGGTAGATTTAAAAATATCAAATTTCACAGTGTTTCAAAGGAGTTAGATTTAACAACTCGAAATCTTAATAACTACAAAGAGGTTATAAATGGCATCTTAGTTCAATATAATTTAAAATTGGATATTTCTAGTCAGGGAGCTAGGCTTATCGGTTCTAATTTCAATTTGAATAGGCTAAACTTTTTTCTATTTTTTAAATTTATGATTGAGAAGGATTACTTACCATATAAACTCAGAAAAGATGTTTTAAATAGTCTGAACTCCAATAATTTTTTAAAATTAAATAGAGATGTGCGTAATCTTCTAAACCTTTTAGGTTTTCAACACTCTTCTCATCAATATGCCACTCTTATGTCTATATGTGTCTCTTTTAAGGGGGAATCCCACGAAAAGACAATAAAAAAACTCCCTTTTGACCAGTGGTTAAAATACAAACCCGGACATTGGGAGAAAGAGTTCTTCTATAAAGTATTTCACTGTTTAAGAGAAAGCTCATTTAGTGATCTCAGAACAGATTCACTATCTCTTCTTTTTTCAGTTGTAGATACGTTTTGTCATTCCAAAGTTTACTTCTGTCCCTCTTTTGATAAAGAGATAAAATTTATTCAGAAAAATTTTTATAAATACTTTGATGAAAATACTTTAACACGCACACCCTCTGTGGCCGTTGCCAACCAGTGGATATATTATTGTAAACTTAAACAACTTTTTTTTATTGATGACTTCTCTTTAATAAATCTAAATTTGTCTCACATCTCAAATTCAAACGTTTTGAATATGACTAAGGAGATAAAGGAAGTTATCCCCAGTTTTACTATTTTTGAAGGTATATTTGTATGGTATCTACTTTCTAAAAGTGAAAATCACGAAGAGGTTAATATATTTGTTTTTAAAAACCTTGAAAGTAGCCTTATTCCAAGCATAATAGATGAAATTTATAAGAAACATAGTATCAAAATTTTAGTGGCTATCAACTTGAAAGAGCTCAATAAATACAAAAAAGAAAATAGAATAGACAATATTATAACCGTAGAAAATTTCAAAATTTTTGATAAAAATATAAATATTAAAAATTTATATTTTCCGATACCTAACTATAAAAAATTAAAAGATTAAAATCTGATAGACTCCTATTCTAATAGATGGATAAAGCGACCTAAATCTGTTTATTATGAAGGGAGTTTTTTTACATTTCCTTTTTTCTTATCAAAGAAATTTTTTTCACTTTCTCAAAAAAATTCTTCGTATTATTTTTTAAAAATTTATATATTATAATCTAGTAATTCGAATGACAAGGAGGGAATAAATCATGAAAAAATATGTGCTATTATTTTTGGCTTTATCTTCTTTAAGTTTCGCTGACGTTATAATTACCAGTGGTGGAAACGTTAATACAGATGGACATTTAACTGTTGGTGGAGACTCCTCTGCCAGTATCAATATCAATGTCTCCGCTGTGGTGACTGAGGATGGACCTGCAATAGAGATTGTTGATGAAAATGGGAACCCAGTTACTGCGGTCAATTTTGTTCACACACTGACAGCTGGAGCTGATTTAGCTACTCAACAACAAAAAGAGTTAACTGCCAATTTAAAAGTTATAGCAACTGCTGGAAATACAGCGACTATCAGTGGTGCAACTTTAGGTAGAAGCGACCTTAATTTAGACGCTACTTCTGGTGGTAATCTTGTATCAACTCTAACTACTACGGTTCCAACAAACGGTACAGTTACTGATACTGGAACTTCTTTTGGAATCACTAGTACACTTGCTGGTAGTGTTCCTAGCAGTGCTGGTACATACGCTGACGGAGCTACAAGTTTAACTATAACTTATAGTAAGCAGACAGTACAACACTAAAACTGATTGAGCTTTAGTATTGCTATATTTATTTTAGTAAAAAGGAGAGTGCGTATCTTTATAGCACTCTCTTTGGTAATAAAATAAATCTGGAGGGGAAAACTTTTATGAAAATACTTTTTCTTTTTTTTATCATTTTTAAACTTTCATTTTCATATATAAATATACATCCAACTTTTTTTGATAAGCCTATCGATTTTGGAGGTAGCTATCAAGAGTTCACTCTTTTTAACCAGTCCAATGAAACAGTTCTATATCGAATCTGCTGTGAACCTCATAGTGGTACTACTGGCAAAGATATGAGCAGATGGGTTAACTTCTACCCTAGGTCACTGACTTTAGCTCCGGGAGAGAGTGGAAAGATACAGGTCACTGTTGCCAGTAATTCAAAAATTGAAGCTGGAGAGTACTCAGCAGTTTTGGGGATTCGTGAGCTTCCAATCTATGAAAAAGTCCTTAAGGAAAATTCCAGTGGGCTCGGAATTTTAACAGATCTAAAATTAGTTATAAATGGCTATGCTGGAGATATATCTCCAAAACTGGTTTTTTCAAATTTGAATCTCCAAGTGGCACCTAATAAAATCACTTTAAATGGCAGTGTTGAAAATCGTGGGGAGCGTCGTGGAAAGTTTGAACTCTATATCGATAATTATTTTCTTGGGAACTTGAGGATTCACTCCAATGAGAGCTTAAGTCTAACCGATTTAGACTTCTCATATACTGGACAACATAAAGTCAAGTCTAAGAAAAACCTTATTATCGTGGACTATATCACTAAAAAAACTGTGGGGAAAATTAAATTATAATTTTTGAAGGGGGATTAGGTATGTTAAAAAAAATATTTTTTTTATTTTCCATTTTATTAATCCATTCAACTTCTTTCTCTTCTGCCAATATAACTTTAGAAAAATTAGAGGAGCTAAAAAGTAAAAACGCTATTTCACAGGAGGATTATCTTTTTTTAAAAGATGAGTTAGAGGGAAAGCTAGAGGAAAAACATATATCTACTCTCTTTGTCAATAGGATTCAGATAACCAATAACTTTCATGTCATACATAGAGATGATAAAACATATATCCCTTTAAAAGAGTATTTTAAAGCTATAGAGTTCACTAACTATACGCTTACAAACAATGTTTTAGATATGAGTTTGGGTTTGGATTTAGATAAAGTTATAATAAACTTCAATACTTTAAAAGTAACTGGCACTACTCCAACAACTTTTACCCAAAAAGATTTCTTTTTTAAAGATGATGAACTTTTTTTAGAGTCCAATTTTTTCTCAAATATTCTTTTAAAAGGTATTGAGGTTGACTATGGAAAAACCCAGGTATCTATGACTTCTAAATACGCTCTTCCTGCTGAAATAGCCCATCTGTTTAAATCACAAGAGAGCGACTTGCAAAGAAAAAAGGAGATAAATGATTTTTTATATACCAATGCAAGAGAACTTTTTAATCTGGGATATATGAGAGTCAACTTGGATAAGACTTTTACAAAGAGTGAAGGAAGTAAAACCCATGACTGGGACGGATTTTTAGAGTATCAAGGACCGCTTTTTTATGGGGAGTTCACTGCTGAATACAGCATAAGGGATGGAGAGTTTACAGGCGCTAATCTCTACTACCCAAACCTTAAATACAATCACTATTTAGAAATATATGGTGATAAAGGTAGCGACAGTTGGAACAAGACTATTTTATTTGAAAAGGACAAAGGGTACTATGAGAATGGAAAGACCTTTGTTATTAGAGAAAATGTACCTATTGGCAGTAGAGTTGAATTAATATATCTAGGAGCCACTATCGATATTGGATATGAGGAGAATGGAGCGGTTGAATTTTCAAAAAGTGACCTTAGAAGTGACCGTGAGTATATATTAAAAATCCACACAAGAGATGGTCAGATATTCACCAAGATAATTAAAACAACTGATGACTTCAATCAACAAAATAAGGGCGAGTTTCAATATAGATTCTTTATGACTGAAAATGAAAGTTCGAAAAAAGTTGATACTGACACTAGTGTCTACTATGGTATCAGCGAACAGTTCACGATTGGAGGAAAATATTTTAAAACTTCTGAATATATAGATGATGAGTATATCTATGTTGAAAGAGGAGGAGCGGAATTTGTATACAACAACTATTTTTATTCCAATCCATATACACTTGTTTTAGGAACTGAGCAGATTCTAACTCCAAAAAAATTTGACAATGAAACTACCTTTGAAGGGCTCTTTCAAATAAAAGTTGATAAATTCAAAATCAGATATGAAGATGGCTATTACAGCGATTACTACGATAAGAAAAAAGCTCGTGGTGTACTTGTTGAATACAATCCATGGGATTTTTTAAGAGTTGATTACTCCTATCAGTGGCAGGAGAGCTGGGATGATTCAAAGAGCAAGGGAGCAGAAATAGAGGTGGAGATAAATAAAACTTTCAATAGATTTTTATCCACTCTTCAATTTCAAAGAGATTTAGCTGGAAAAAAAAGTTATACTGCAAATCTTTACTACACAGGATATAGAGACTACTCCGTTAGATGGACTAACACAATAACTGAAAGAGGGGATGATTTTGAGTCCACTTTATCTATCTTCAATAGATCTAGACAACACGGTATTGACTACGCCTTTGAAGCTGGATACAGTGCGGATACCAAAGAAAAATTCACTTTTAGAATCTCCATTGATTACGATAACTGGTTTAACCTTGATATAAATGCAAAAGATACTGGTGACTATGATATCTCTGCTGGAATTGACCGTGTAGTTGATTTAAGAAATATTGGTAAACCTCTTAACAATATGGATGTATCAAGAGTCAAAGCTATCACATATCTAGATATAAATAATAACAACATCTATGATAAAAATGAGCCTTTTGTAGGAGATGTGGAGTTAGAGATAAACGGTGAGAAAAAAATTACATCAGCCAAAGAACCAACATATTTCCACGGAGTTCCAAATAATGTACTATACAATCTAAATCCAATAGTTAGAAGACCGGGATTTGATATTATAAACAGTACTTTCTCTTTAAAAGGAAAAGGTGGTGGAGATATTGAAGCATATATCCCTATAAAACCACTTTTCTCAATAACTGGACAGCTGACTTTAGATAAATCCTACACTGACCCTACAAACATCTATGATGGAATTATCATCAGAGTTCTTGACTCTAATAACAAGATTATTTCCACTATGATTCCTGATTTTTCAGGATACTATGATATCAGCTCACTTGTAGCTGGAAAATATTTTGTAGAGATTTTATCCTTTAAAGATCGTTCCATTGCACCAATAAAAGTTGAGATAAACATCACTTATGACAGTTTAAAAAACAATGCCTATGAGCTGAATACATATATATCCAACCATGAAATTAAAGTTGTTAAATAGGGGAGGGGGTAAAAATGGCAATACTTATTTCAATCTTTTGTTTTTTAATAAATTTTAGTATTTTAATAGCAGTGGGGGAATCTTTTCCAGCAACTCCACTGCTACCTTCCATTCTCTCTGACAGATTTGAGCAGGGAGAAAATTCTGAAGCAACCCTTAGAAGGCTTCTTAGCACTGGAGTTTTAGAAGTTCAGCTTGAAGCTGATGTGGTGGTTCCACTGGAAGTTATATCTGATGTTCATATCAAAGCTCTTGTAATTGATGATGAAAATTTAGAGATACCCTTTGAAGTTGAACTAAATAAAAAACCTGAGTCCTCTGGGATATATAGACTACATTTTTCTAAAACTGCTCTTGATATAGATAATGATGGAGTTATCGATACCGAAATTTTCGCTTCTAAAAACATAGATAGCAAAAGAATTAAGGATAACTATGTAAAAATAACTGGAAAAAATATATCCAAAGAGGGAACGCACAAGAAAAGAGTCTATATAACTGTGGAGGTGAACGATTGATGAAAAAATTTATACTGATATTTTTCTTATTGACCTTTACAGTTTATGGAAAAATTAAAATCACGTGCAAACCTGTTATTTTTAAAGAGGTTCGTGCTCAAAATAATGGTCTTTATAAAAGTAAAGCGACTGCTAGAGGAGTTATAGAGATATACTCCGACAACATCAAAGAGGACTTGGGGAAACTTGTAGTTTTTCAAGTTCCATCCCATACATATATCACCAATAGAAAAAGATGGGTCAAAACAGATAAAATTATTTTTCAAAAGAATGAACAGGAAACAACTATAGATTCAGAAACTAAAAAAATTGTCTTCCATGTTATTCTAGATAAAAAAGAGCTTTCCAAAGAGGAAAATAGTGATTTAATCGACGGTGTATACACTGGGAGTCTACCTATAAACTACTCAATTTATGAGAAGGAGATGAGATAATTTGAAGAAAATAAAATATTTTTTTATGATTGTGATTCTCCTTTTTAGCTCAATATCTATCAGTTTTTCCAATGGTGGCAGAGAGATTATAAAGGCATATGAAAAAGGTAAACCTGCCAAGTTGGAGATAGAGGTTACAAAAGTTCGCAGTGATAACTATGTTGATCTCTTTATCGATAAATCTGAGAAAAAAATATATAGAGATATCAGTAAACAAACTAGAGAGAGCAGTGATTTAAGCCAAAAGCTCTATGTTACAACATATTTAAAACCTAACTCTAAAAGTAACACTATAAATGATGAACTACCGCATAGAGTTATAAATCTTGATGGGAAAAAATATCTGGAGATAACATATTTTCAAGAGCCTAAAAATATCTATCTTTGGACTGTTCAAAATGGTAAGGTACAAAAGCTTTACACTGGGATTTTAAAGGAGTTCGTCAATCCACAAAATCCTATAACACATATCAACTATACTCTAACTGAGAAACATAGTGATAAAATACATAAAATTGGAAATAACTATTTGATATTTAAAATTGGAAACATACAACTTAAAGATATATCTGATAGAGATATTAGATTGACTCTACATGAGGGATATAGTTTTAAAAACAAAGATTTAAAAAATATTCCAGTAAAACTATATTTCAAAAATAATGAGAGAGCTATTACACTTACAAAAGATAGCCCCACAGCTGATATTTTCTGTTATTTTAAAGTTCAAAATGAAACTGATGCTCTTGGTACCTTCTATCTAAATGATTTGGAAAAAGATTCAAAAGAGTTTTCTTTGGCTGTGGATTTTAAAGATAGTGGAATAAAAATAGCTAAGACCTCTGATAATCTCTTAACATTCAATGACTATGAGATTATGCCCCTAGGATGGTTCAATGGTAACGTTATTATAGACACATATAGCTCCCAAAATACGGCTCTTAACGTGAGCTTTAAAAAAAGTAGCTGGTACTCCTATCCAACAGATTCTCAACCAGCTGGGATATACAGTGTAAGTGGTAGTCTTTCCAATGGTTGGTCTTGGTTTAACAGTACACTTACTTTTAGTAAAACAGCAAAAATTGAGTTTTCTGACGGTACTTCCACTATCACAGTTTCATCAACTCTTTTAAGTGATTTGAATTCAAATGGTAATTTTAAAATGACTTTTAAAAAAAATGGGGATCTATTGGAAACCCAATTCACAAGATACAATGCCAATATTAAAAAAGTTACTGTTACTATGAAAGGTACTATTCTTTTTACTATAACTGAAGATGTGATAGAGATAATCTACAATGAGGGAGAGCCTCTTTTTGGATATGAAGTCACGCATATGGACTTTGGGACTATCTCTTCAAAAAGTAACAAATCTGAGTTTAATGCAGAGGCTGAAGTAACCATTACACCTAATAAAAATCTTACTTGTCAATATAGCTTCCCATCAAATGTTGATATAGTTACAGGTGATGGTTCGGGTTCAAGTACTGAAATCCCTGCCAATCAAAAAATAGCCGTTTCTTTGCAAAGAAGTGAAAGTGGCGGTTCAACAACCAGTGGTTCCATAGATGTAACTGAAGATATCGACACCACAATTAAAATAAAGGGAACAATCCAAAAATCAAACCTGACAACTAAAGATTTAGGTGAGTACAGAGGAAATTTCTCATTTACGATTACGGCATCAGAAAGAACTAAAGGGGGTAAATTTTAATGAAAAAATATTTAATTATACTGCTATTAACTATTAGTACATTGAGCTTAGCTTTTCATATATCTCCAGATGGCTTTGGAAGAAGAATAGATGAGGGCGGTTTTCAAGAGTACACACTAAAAAACAATACGGGAAAAGTTATTAGATATAGATTTAAGATACTTCCTGGAAATAGTGACAAAACAATGCACGAATGGATTGAGTTTGAACCTAAAGTTATGACTATAAAGGATGGGGAGTCGAAAAAATTAAAACTTTTTGCTAAGTCTCCTCCAAACACTCCAGTTGGGCTATACTGGTTCTTCCTTGGAATCGAGACTATAGTTCTTCCACCTGATTTACCAGAGGTTCATGAGGAGGGATCCACTTTTGCTGGTTCAGCAGTTGGTATCAATATAAATATCGAAATGGGTGGACTCGTTGGAGACCTCCCTGCTCAGTTAAAACTTGAAAAATATGAGTTTTATGAAAAAGATGGCGTGGTACGTATGAAAGGTTTAGTTAATAACGCAACTCCTTTACGAGCTGTACGTTATATGATTGAAATAACTGATAACAGTGGAGTTCGTGAAAATTTCTATGGAGGTGTAATAAACGCTAAAACCACCAGAAATATAGATATCCCTCTACCTAAATTTAAAAAGAAGGGGAGTATTTGGAAGATAGAGGTTCGAGAAACCTTGGATAGAAATCTCCTTCAGACAATTAATCTATAAATTAAACCACCCTCCACTTAAAATAAAGAAGACCAAATCTCCAACTGAAGGAAATTTGGTCTTTTTTTATTTATTTTTCACAGATACAGTGTATCCTCCGTGTTATTTTACCAGCTTCCGCCTCCGCCTCCACCGGCTCCACCCCCAGATGATCCTCCACCCATAGATGAACGTCCACCTCCAAAGTTACTAGGAGCTTTTGGAGCTGATAGCATAGTATCATTTAACGCTGATAAGGAGTTGTTAATACTTCCCATAAAGACTCCTAAAATAAAGGCATCTCCCATACCTATATTAGACCCGCCATACCACTGAGGAGGCTCGACCACAAGATCTTTAAACTTATCCGCCCAAATACTGCTAACTCCTAAAACTATTGTATAGGGAAGAATATTATAAAAATAACTTGGATTTTCCTCCAATAGGAGTTCCAATTTTCTTTTTTCGGCAGTTTCTAGAAATCTTCTAAAACCAAGTATTTTCCCTAAAATTTCATTTCCATATTGTGTTCTGCTTTTTATCTTTCCACTTATAGCTAAAGTTACCAACACTGATACTCCTCCAAAAATGATAGTTAGGATAGTATCCACGCCTTGAGTGACCCCAAAATAATAAAAATATCCAAAACTAGCTCCCACAATGAAGAGTATAGATGTTCTAACAGTATTTCCTGCTCTTAAACTTTTAGTAGTGTATAAAGTCCTTTTATTCATAACCAAATCTATTTCTAAAATCTCGGCAGCTTTATCAATATGTTTATAAAATCTGTTTCTTAAATCTTTTATATTCAATCTATTATCCGAATTTTTATATGCTGATAGAGCCTCATACATATATTTTTCAAACTCTTTTTCTGTTTCTATATCGCTTTTTAAGAACTCTATTTCAAACTCTTCCTTTTTAAATACCATTCCTTTTTTCAATTCATGAATTTTCAAATACCCCTTGTTAGCCCAATAAAAAATTAAACTCGTTAAATCTTTTGAATGAACAACTCCATCTATATAGTATCCAATCTCTGTCGGTGTAAGATTATCTGGTGGATAAAATTCAACAGTTTGAACAATAGTGTTCCTATCTCTATATTTTTTTAAAAGACTTAAAGCAATCCCCGGAATAAGCAGATATATTAGATATAAAACACCTTTAAATATATAAAAAGTGATTTTTTCATCTGTAAAATTAAAATATCCCTCTGGTAATGGAAGAGCTATTGTAATACTCTCTTTTGGATTTAAAGTGACCGTTGTATAGCCAGTGATTGTGTTTCCATTCACACTCCATTTAACTCCATTACTATTTATACTACCGTACCTTCCCAAAGTAAAATTGACTTTGCTACTATCAAAACTTTTAGGCAATTCGATAGAAAATTCAACCTTTTTTATAGTTGTATCCCAATCGTTTCCCACTAAATTATAGTAAACTTCATCATATGAGGAGTTTCTATCCCAACCTATATTATAGTTGTATTTTATTGTATAATCCTTTAGTCCTGTCAAGTATACACTGGGATTCCCAAGTCTTAAATAGATATAGTTTCCCTCGTCTTTAGCAACTGTTTGGACATTTGTTTGAATGTTTGTAACTTTTATCTCCTTGCCATTGAACTCCTCTGGAATTATTCGATATATACCTCTTCTTGGCTGTAAAAAATCCACTCTTATATTTTCATTGACATTGTAAACATTTTTATCATCTATTTTTATATCTATCTTATAGTTTTCAATGACATATCCAGCGTCTGCAAAGATAGATGTGACTAGAAGGAAAAATAGACTAAAAATGAACTTTAACATTCTGTCTTTCCTCATCATTTTCAACTTTAAAGAATGGATATTTTTTAAATCCAAAGTTATTAGCCACTATAACACTTGGAAATGTTTCGCACATTGTATTATAAACTCTAACACTGCCATTGTAGTATTTTCTCGCCTGTAGAATATCCTCTTCAATCACAACCAATTCTCCTTGAAGTTTCATAAAATTTTCATTTGCTTTTAGTTCAGGATAATTTTCTGTCAACGCAAAAAGTTTTCCTAAAGCTCCTGTTATCATATTTTCATTTTCTATTTTTTCCTCTGGAGTTGTGGCAGTCATATATTTATTTCTTGCTGCTATCACAGCTTCCAATGTGCTACCTTCATAATTTTTATAACCTTTTACAGTTTCCACCAAGTTTGGTATTAAATCATATCTTTTCTTCAAATACGCGTCAATTGTTGAAAAAGCCTCATCTACAAAATTTCTCTCTTTGACTAGCTTATTATATATTCCTACAATATAAGCGATTAAAATAACTAATACTCCTATAAACACGATTCCTAAAATCATAGTGCCCTCCCTATTATTTTTTTCTTCATATATATTATACTATATTTATTTTTAAATCCTTATCAAAAATTTTTTGATATAAATAATAAAATTTATTATTTTAATAAATTTCTATATATGATAAACTATTGAGGTCGGGGGTGATTTAATGAATACAACAGCTGCTAATATTTTAAAGGTTTTATCTCAAACAGAGATGTCTATAGAAGATATGCAACTGTATTTAAACGTAGAAAAAAGTTCCATTGTAAAAACAATTTCACAACTTAATGATTTTTTATCTTCAATTAATTTACCTATTATTTCAAAAGATGAAAACTTTTATTTTTTTAAATTAAACCAACAAGAATTGAAATTTTTATTTGAAAACTTTACTATTTTAACCACTGATGAAAAAGTAGACTATCTTTTTATTAAGTTTATCTCTACTGGTTTTTTAAACTTAGAAAAAGAAAAAGAAATTTTGGAAATTTCACGAAGTACTATTCTTAGAATTTTTCAAGTGGTTAAGGATGAATTTTTAAAAAATGGTACCACTTATGAATACTGCCATGGAAAAGGACTTGTGCTAAAAACTCTTTCTCAAAAAGATAAAGAACTATTTTATAAAAAACTTATTAAATTTTTTATTGAAGAGGATATTCTTGTACCTGTAAGAAAAGATCTTTTAAATTCTATTAAAAACTTTGATACAAAACAAAGGCTGATGCAACTTTATCCTATACTAAGAAACTCAGGTATCTCTATAAACTACTATCTTCTTTCTTTTATCTGTTCTTTAGAGGTCTGTATGAATATCTTTGGAGGTTTTAATTTTATTAATGAATCCAATTTAACATTAGATAAATTTAAAGATATTGAAAAAAACATCAACTTATTTGGAAATGATTTTGGTAGTGAGTTTAAAAATCAACTTGCCCATTTTTTAACATCTCTTTATTATGAAGAAAATATATTTGAAGATGAAGTAAAAAATAAATGTCTCAATATAATTGATTCTATAAAGAAAAAATTTCAAATAAAAATTTCAAATGAAGATCTTGAGAGAATGCTATTCAACAAATTATATCTTTCGTTTTTTAAATATGACAATAAAATTGTAAAACTAATCAATGTTTTCTTTAACAAACCACACAAAATTATTTTAGACTCTTTAAACGAAATTCTAAAAAGATTCTCATACGATCTGTATTTAGTAGACAAATTTATGATTGTAGATGTTATTAGGAGAATACTTATAGATGAAAACTTTTTCAATATAAAAAATGTACTTTTACTTTTCAATGAAGTTGGTTCAGCAGATCAGATTATATTCAAAAAATCTTTAAAAAAATTTCATCCTAATATAGATTTTGATATTGAAGCAACCTTTCTTCATAAAAAAAATATTATCTATAAACATAAGGACTACGATATCATTATCAGCGATAGCAACACTATTCCCAATGTGGAAGTTGTCGAATATTATAATACCATCAATGTCCACAATATCTTAGAAAACCACGCTTTATTGAATGGATTAAATAGATTGAGTAATTCCTAGCAAAAAATCAAAAGCCCTCAGCAAATTGAGGGCTTTTATCAAATAATAAACTCTATAAGTCATTAAAAAATTAAATTATTGAGCAGGCTTAGTCACAGGGGGAACAATCGCTTGAACTTGCTCCTCTATAGTCTCTTCGACTGCTTGAACTGGAGGCTTATCTGAAGCTCCCTCAGCAGATTTAATCTCTTTAGGAGTAGCTGGAGTAACTTCCTCTACAACAGTTTCTTCAATAGCTTCAACCGGCTGACTAGTGTTATTTGTATTTTGAGCTGGTTGAGCAAGATCTGTAGTTTGTACAGGGGGATTTGGATAATCTGGAGTTGTATCTTGTTTTTCTCCACACGCCACCATTGCCAAAGATAGAGCTAACATAGCTAATAATTTTTTCATAATTAATCTCTCCTTTTAAAACAAGTTTTTTCGATAACATATTATACCACAAAAAAAGAAAAGTTCCTTCAAAGCATAGAAAAAAAGTTGACTCTTTATTCAACAGGTATTTACTTTTTGAAAAAATATGCTATACTAAAAATGAACAAAAGTTAAATGAGTGTAAAAAAACGGAGGTGTCCCAAATGAAGCTGTCTAGCTATCTATCTGAAAAAGTAATTATTCCAAACATAAAAGGAAATAATATCAATGAATTGGTAGAAAATCTTTTAGATCAACTTGTTGAAAATAACAAGTCATTAAAAAATGAAAAAGAGATTATGAAAAAGGCTGTTTTAAAAAGAGAGGAAGAAGCATCTACATATTTAGGATATGGGGTTGCAGTCCCACACGCAAGACTAGAACATTACAATGATATTTTAGTGGCAATTGGATTCCCAGAAAAACCAGTTGTTGTAAAAACTATCGATAATAAAGAGGAAGAGTTAAAAATAGTTATACTTGTAATAGCTGACGTCTTAAAAGGTAAGAAAATATTAAAAATAATGTCTGGTATCTCTAAATTAGCTATAAAAAACAAAGCTATTTTGGAGCGAATAATCAAAGAAAAAAATCCAGTTGAAATTATAAAAATATTAGATGCTGCAAATATTGAAATAGATCACAATATTACAGCAGAAGATTTAATGACCAATATACCTAAGCCAGTTAAGGAAACTAACACACTGGAAGATATTGCCAAAGTTATTGTAATGGAAAAAGTCAGTGGAATTCCTGTGGTAGATAAACACAATAATTTTTTGGGAGAAATCACTGAAAGAGAGTTAATAGCTTTCGGGATGCCTAAATATACAACCATTTTGAGTGATTTAAACTTCATGACTGTGGGAGAACCATTTGAAAACTACCTAATCAATGAAAAAACAGCAACGATTGAAGAGTTATATAGAAAAGAGGGTGTCGTAACGGTAGACAAAGAAGCTTCATTGATGGAAGTATCATATTTATTTATGAATCGTGGTGTTACTAGAATATATGTTGTTGATAATGGAAAGTATCTAGGAATTATATTAAGATCAGATATTATAAGAAAAATATTACATATATAAGAAGGAAGTGAAGATTTATGTTAAGCTTAATATTAGGGCTTGGTATTTTTATAGCCGTGTTCTACTGTATCATTACAGAGAAAGTTCCAGGAGCATGGGCAACAATGCTAGGTGGACTAGCTATGTCAATGGTCGGTATCTTTAATGAAGAACAAGCACTACACGCTATAGCAAGTAGATTAGAAATTTTGTTTTTATTAGTTGGTATGATGATTATAGTTCACCTTATATCTGAAACAGGTGTATTCCAGTGGTTTGCTATCACATTGGCAAAATTTGTTAGAGGAGAACCCTTTTTGCTTATAGTTTTTCTAGCGATAGTAACTGCTATTTGCTCAGCGTTTTTAGATAACGTAACAACAATTCTATTGATGGCACCTATATCGATACTGTTAGCGGGAGAATTAAAATTAAATTCATTCCCTTTTGTAATAACAGAGATAATGGCGGCAAATATAGGTGGTACAGCAACATTGATTGGAGACCCTACACAACTGATTATAGGTCATGAAAGTGGACTAGGATTTAATGAATTTTTATTCAATACATCCCCAGTTGCGATACTATCAATGATAATACTACTAGTTAACGTATACTTCATCTATGGAAAAGACTTCCACGTTTCTACGGAGCTAAAAGCTAGAATCATGGAGATGAATCCTAGCAGAAGTTTGAAAGACAAAAAGCTTTTAAGAGAAGCGGGAACAATATTTGCACTGGTTATCTTGGGATTCATACTAAATAACTTTATAAATAAAGGACTGGCTATAATCTCTTTAAGTGGAGCGTTTTTACTTGTAACATTAGCTAAAAGAAAGCCAGCAGATGTATTTAAGCACGTAGAATGGGATACGCTGTTCTTCTTTATTGGATTGTTTATGATGGTATTGGGAATCGAAAAAATAAATGTAATCGATATGGTCAGTGATAAAATGATTGCAGTAACTAAGGGAAATTTTGAGTTTGCAACTATGTCTATTATGACTTTATCAGCTCTATTCACATCTGTGATAGGAAATGTTACCAACGCTGCAACTGTTTCAAAAATTATAGATGTCATGGCTCCCACATTTAAAGGTGTTCATACAGAAGCTCTTTGGTGGGCATTGTCTTTTGGTTCATGTCTAGGTGGAAACATATCTATTCTTGGTTCTGCAACAAACGTAGTAGCAGTTGGAGTGGCAAGAAAATCAGGATGTAAAATAGAGTTTGTAAAATTCTTAAAATTTGGTACATTGATAGCTGTACAGACTTTAATTGTAGCAGGAATATACTTAAAATTAAGATATATGTAAACAAAAAAAAAGACTAGCTTTTATAGTTAGTCTTTTTTTATTCTTAAATATCAATCTTTAGTGTACTCCGATAGGTACCCTAAAATCTTTTTTCTCACTCGTTGAATTGCATTATCTATTTTTTTAGTTGGTTCGCCCAATAATTCCGCAATTTCATTATACTTATACTGTTTGCAAGTATAGAAAAAAACTTTCTTTTCCAAGGGAGTTAAAGTACTATCTAAAAACTCTCCTAACATTTTTACTAACTCTTTTCCTATAAGGATATCTTCTGGTGAATAGAAATTTACAGACGGTTTTGTATATTGTACTAAATCATCTAAATTGACATCTTTATCTCCAATTATCGACGTATTTAACTTTTGATTTCTATTTGAATTTGAAGATTTCACAGCAGTAATAATCTGCCTTTTTATACATAGATTTGCAAAAGTACTAAAACAAACCTCTCTTGTTTCGTCATACGATTTTACTGCTTTCATAAGACCTATGTATCCCTCTTGAAGCAAATCATCAACGTCTCCACCTTTTATGAAAAAGTTTTTACTATTTCTCAAAATATCATTCTTATATCTCAAGAAAACCTTTTCCATTGCTTCATCATCACCACTTTTTGCTAACATTACATCTCTTTCATCCATATTAGTCTGCCCCCTTAACTATTTAACGGTAAAAAAAGTAAAATTTAGCTCATCTATAAGTTGTCAAAATTTTTAATCGCCTTAAGCTATAAAGAATAATACCATATATTTTTTTTATTTTAAACGTTCCATTTTTTCTTTTCCCTTCATATTCTTTGAAATATACAATAATATGGATATATATTACTTTTGGTTCTTTTTTTTCATTTTAATAGTATTTTGAAAATAAAATTTGACACAGCTATTTTTTTTTGATAGTCTAAGTAAAATAATCAAATAATAAGGGGAGTGGTCTATGAAAAAAATATTGGGATTATTAGTTTTAGTTACACTTTTTATCAGTTGTGGAAAACAGAAAGAATCTGAGAAACAAGCCGTAGCACCTAAAGAAAGTAAATTGATCTATACTCAAAGTAGTGAGTCTACAACTCTTCACCCTCATGAAGCAACGGATGTATATTCTAGAAGAATCATTGCGAATATTTTTGATAGACTTATTGAAACAGATGAAAACTTAAATATAGTTCCCGGATTAGCTGAGAGTTGGGAACAAATTTCACCCACTGAGTTAAAATTTACTTTAAGAAAAGGGGTTAAATTTCAAAATGGGGAGGAATTAACTTCTGAAGATGTAAAGTATACTTTAGAAAATGCTAAAAAATCATCTAAAGTTGGAACTCTATATTCTGCAATAGACACTGTGGAAACTCCTGATAAATATACTGCTATTGTTAAAACTTCGGCTCCATCTGGTTCATTGATACACCACCTAACACATATAACAGCTTCTATTTTAAATAAAAATTATTATGAAACTACAAAAGATGCTAACCATACTCCTTTGGGGACTGGAGCATACTCTTTAGTAGAATGGAAGCCCGGGTCACACATGACGCTTAAAAAAAATAGTGAATACTTCAGAGGAAACCCTGCCATTGATATTGTAGAAGTTAGACCTATCCCAGAGGAAAATAGTAGAGTTATTGCTATTGAAACTGGAGAACATCACATCACAGGGGATATTGACTCTATCGGTAGAAAAATTCTTAGCGATAGAAAAGATATTCGAGTTGAAGAGATTAGCTCTCTTGGAGTAGGTTATTTAGGTATCAACACGAGTAAGGGGGCTCTTCAAGATAAAAACGTTAGAAAAGCTATCGCAATGGGAATCAATAGAGATATAATCATTGAATCTGTTTTAAGTGGAGCTGTAGAAAAGGCCAACAGTATCCTAGGACCTGGAGTGGTTGGGTACTCTAAAGAAACTACACCATTTGAATATAATCCTGATGAAGCTAAGAAACTTTTAGAGGAGTCTGGTTACGACAATCTAACTTTAACTTTAGTTACAAGTAACAATGAACTTAGAAAACAGATGGCTGAAATTATTCAAGCCCAATTAAAAGATATTGGAATAAATATAAAAATTGAAATTTTAGAGTGGGCTGCATTTTTAAATGAAACTGGAACAGGAAAGAGTGACCTATTTATGTTAGGATGGTCAAACTCATCTGGAGATGCTGATTATGGTATTGGTTCTGTTCTTCACAGTAGCATGAAAGGTTCTTCTGGAAATAGAAGTTTCTTTGATAACCCTGATTTTGATGCTCTTTTAGATAAAGGAAAAATTGAGCTAGATTCCAACAAAAGATCTGAATTATACGCTCAAGCACAACACATTATGAATGAAGAGGTGCCTGTTTTACCGATCTACTTTATGCCTGCAAGTGCTGGTATTAGAGAGGAAGTTAAAGGATTTGTTCAGTCTCCTATAAACAATCCTACTTTCTATAAATTGTCATTTTAATCCTCTTAAATATAGTAAAAAACTACCCTATATTATATATAAGGTAGTTTTTTTATTCTTACATTAATTTCAAAACTCCCAATGCGTACATCAACATCCCTTGCTTTAGCATATCTATATCCATTTTTTCATCAAAACCATGAGGATTTCCCTTGAACTCCTTAAAATTAGGTCCAAATGCAACTGTATTTGGCATAAGCTTTGCATATGTTCCCCCTCCTAAAGCCACAGGCTCATCATTTCTACCTGTTACCTCTTTAAAAACGTCTTGAAGTTTTTCAACCAATGGATGTTCCTTAGGAAAATATAGAGGTGCATTGTGATTCTCTTTTACAAACTCTATACCACTATCTTTTCCCATTTTATTCAATGTAGTATCCAATTGGTTTTCACTAGTAGTCACAGGATATCTGACATTAAATTTAACGTATATTGAGGAATCTTTTTTCTCCACTATCCTTACAATTCCACAGCTTAAAGTTAAATCCCCAGTTTCTTCATTCTCAGCTCTTATATTTAGTCCACTTCCATCAGTTTCCACACCGACAACTTTATCCATAAAGTCAACAAATCTTTTTAATGAATCTTTTTCCGGTATAACTCCATTTAAGAATCTGAATAACCATGTTATTGGATTTATCCCTCTTTGGGGAGAACTTGCATGAGCTGGTATTCCCTTGCATATAACCTCTAAATAGTTTTCTTTCTCTAAAACTTCAAATTTACATGGTGTATCTTTAAAACTTTCCAACTCTTTTAAAACCTTTTCAGATAAATCTTTTTTTAAAAACACCTTGGCCTCTTCAGGAACTACATTTGATCTTGTTCCTCCAACTATATCTAATATTGAAGTGTTTTCTTTTATAAAGCTATCTTTAAAAGAGAATGTATAGATTCCTTTTTCTGAAAATACAACTGGAAACTGTCCATCTGGAGTAAAAGCATATTTTGGAGACTTTTCTTTAGATAGATAGTATTTAATATCCTCATCTCCACTCTCTTCATTTGTTCCAAATATTATTCTAACTCTATGATTAAAACTTGGAACGCACTCTTTTAGAGCTTTCATTGAGTGTAGCGCTGAAATAATCGGCCCTTTATTATCTAAAGCACCCCTTGAAATCATATTTTTTCCCACTATCTCTCCACTGTATGGTGGAACACTCCACTTAGAATGTTCTCCCTCTGGTACCACATCTATATGACCTAAAATACCGATATACTCCTCTCCCTCTCCAAACTCAGCGTAACCAATATAATTATCTAAATTTACAGTTTTAAACCCTAGAGCTTTTGCTATATTTAACGTTTCTTCCAGTCCCTTTTTCAATCCTAAACCAAAGGGAGCACCAGCGGTGCTCTCCTCTTTTACAGTTTTAATTCTAACAATTTTTTGGATATCTTTTAAAGTATCTTGAAAATGTTCATCTATATAGTGCTCTAGAGTTTTTCTAGTATTCAAACTACTCCTCTATCAATGAAAGAGCAAAATCTAATATTTTATCCCCTTTCATCATTCCATAGTCCATCATATTTATAACTTCAACTTTCTTTCCAACCTCTTGAGCTATTTTATTCAGTTCATCTTTTCTAAACTTAACTTGAGGTCCTAGTAAAAATGTATCATATTTATCCAAGTTCTCTTGGAACATCTCCAGTCCGACAGCTTTTATCTCTACCGGTATCCCCCTTTTCTCCGCTGATTCTAACATCTTTTTAACAACTATACTTGTTGACATCCCTGCTGAACAAAGTAGTAATATTTTTTTCATTATTTTGCCTCCTTTTCAAACTCTTCAACTGTATCCTCTTCATATTTACTTGCTTTATCTAATATTCTTAAAAATGGTAGATATATCAGTGCACCCAGTATTAAATTAACTATTTGAATGATAGCTCCTGACATATCTCCAACTGTTAAAAATCCACTAATTATTGCTGGTGTAGGCCATGGAAATGCTACTCCAAGTGGTCTGCTTACAATTCCAATCGTCATTGCTACATATTGAGTTGTAACAAACACCAAAGGAATTATATTAAATGGTATTAACATAATCGGATTTAATATTATTGGCATTCCAAACAGAATCGGTTCATTTATATTGAATATCCCCGGCACAGCACTGATTGCTCCAACACTTTTTATATGTTTACTCTTTGCAAAAAGACCTATGGCTAAAAGCAGTGATAAAGTTGCTCCAGCTCCACCCATCCAGATCATATCAAAGAATTGCTCTGTAACAACGTGTGGTAGTGGTAGCCCCTCCTTCAGTGCATTGATATTTTCAACTTGATTCTCAAGCCAGAAAGGTCTTACAAATCCATTTACCATAGATCCACTATTTATACCAACTGACCATAGTATTGATATTGAGAACACCGTCAATAGTGAACCTAAAAATGATGTCCCTAAAGCTCTAAGTGGCATCGCTAAAACTTTATATACAAAATCATGGATTGTTCCATACTCAGTATTCATCATTGCTATTCTTAAAAGTAGTGCTAACGACAATATAACTGTTCCCGGAATCAATGCTTCAAATGATTTTATAACTTCAGGTGGCACTCCATCTGGCATTTTAATAAGAATTTTTTTATTCACAAAAAATCTGAAGATGTTAGCTGTGATTATTCCTATTACCATAGCTATAAACATTCCCTTACTTCCAAGCCAATTAAAACTTAAAACAGAACCCATACCTTCAACTTTAGACAGTGGAGTCAGAATCAAAAATGAAGCTAAAGACAAAAGTCCAACTGCCACACTGTCAAGCTGAAACTGATTAGCCAACTGCTGAGCAACTAAAAATGCCACGTAAACCCCAACCAGTGAAAATGTCGCACTCACAGGAATATCTATCACATTTTTCCAATTACCCCCAAATGTTTCTAACATAAACTTTTGATAGGCTGGCAACGGAAATGCTGATATCATTAAAAATATAGATCCAATCATTAAAAGAGGCATCATTAAAACGAATGCTCTTCTAATTCCATTGATGTGTTTATTTCTTCCAATCCAAGCTGCTACTGGAACTAGCTTTTCCTCTAAAATCTCAATTACTTTTGACATTTATTAAATCCCCCTTTGAATTTTTTCTTTGTATGCTCTCATATACTCCTCAGATGCCACCTCTATCTTAATCTCTCCATTTTCTTGAGGAGTTGATATATAGACTTGAGGTTCTTCTGTCTCGGTTCCAACACAGAATGTGAACTCAACATTTGTTCCTATTCCCCATTCACCTCTATTGTTCATAGCTACGATAGATATCTCTCCAGCTTTTCCTCTTCTTTTTCTTAAAGTTTCAGAAAACTCATCTACAGCTTTTTGAGCTGCTTCCATTGGATGTTCTCCCTTTTTCATCCTCTGAACTACTTCATAGGATAGACACCCTTTCATTATATCCTCTCCAAGACCCGTTGCTGCCGCTCCTCCAATCTCATTATCAACATAAAAACCTGATCCTGAAACTGGCGAATCCCCAACTCTTCCCTTCTTCTTCATAAAAAGCCCACTTGTTGAAGTTGCCACAGCCATATCCTCATCTTTATCCAAGGCTATCATACAAACAGTATCATGCCCATCATATGGAGAAAGATTCTTTTCCTGTATCTCTTTAACCCTTAACTCCCAAGTTTTTTTAGCTCTCTCTGTCAACATATTTTGTCTCACAAAACCATTTTTATGTGCATATGATTCTGCTCCAGCTCCCACCAAAAAAATATTATATCTATCTGCACTAAGTTTTCTGGCTATAGATATTGGATTTTTAAAATCCTTTATTGAAGCTACTGCTCCTATCGAAAGAGTTTTTCCATCCATAAATGCCGCATCTAACTCAACTTCACACTCCTCATTTGGAAGTCCGCCGTATCCTACAGATTTATAAAAAGGATAATCCTCCACAAATTTAACTGCTTCCTCTAACGCATCCTGACATTTTCCACCATTTTTTAATATCTCTGAACCTAAAGTCACTCCTTCAGAAGCCATTCTCCAAGTCGCTATCATACCCCATTTTTTTCTCATGGCTATTTTTCTCCTTTTAACTCTTTCAATTCTTTATGTACTTCAATTAGCTCTTCTACTAACTCTCTAGCTAATATTGCATTCATAAGATGATCTTGTGCATGAATCATAAGTAGATTTATCTCTACACCCTTTCCATCTGCTTCATTGCATATAAGCTCAGTTTGTACACTATGTGCCGCATACATTCTCTCTTTTGCTTCATCCAATAATTTTTTAGCTTTTTCAAACTCCCCCTTTTTAGCTTCCCTCAAAGCCTCATAGGATAGAGCTCTACTCTCTCCCGCATTTCCTACTATGGCCATTGCTATCGCTTCGATATCCATAAAAAACCTCCCATAATCTATTTTATGCTCTAACTCTATACTAATTCTTTTTATAGGTCAAACTACATTTTTTCAGTGCGTATTTCGTTAATAATATCCTTTTTTTATATATAAATCATTGATTTTAATCTTTTTATAAGCTATTATATATATAACGATATAATAATTTTATTTATATCGTCTAAAATTATTATATTTCATATTAGAAAAAATTTTTTTAATTAGAGAAAGAAGTTCAAAAAAGGAGTTCAGAATGGAAAATAAAAATATTTTTATTGAATTTTCTAAAAAACTGAGTAAAAAAGAGAGGGATTTTTTAAAATCAGTTGATATTACTAGTAACTCAGTTACTATTCACTTGGAAACACTTTATAAAATATTTGAAATTAAAGAGGAACCAAAAGTTCTAGAGTTGGAAAAACTTTTATTTAAATTTTTTTCTAAAAATATAGTTATTAATGATTTGAATTCAAATTTAAAAAAAAGATTTAATATTTTAAATAGCTACTCTCTTGAGAAAGATTATATAACTTTTGAGTTTTCATCACATATACTAGATGAAAAAATTCAAAAAATACTTAATTTTAAGGAGAGATACTCGTATAGATTTTATCAAGAGATTTTAAATAATGAAAAAAACATTTTAAATATCTCAATGGAAACTTTAAGGAATATCTTAGAGATTCAAGAAACTTATGATAGATTCTATGATATTGAAAAAAACCTTTTAAAACCTATTTTTAAGGATCTTACAACTATTGGAGAGTTAAATATCAAATATGAAAAAGATAAGATTGGAGAGTATAAAAGTGCTAAAATTTTAGGAATTAAAATTATAAAAAACTATGACTGTCCCGAAAAGAATGTAGTTAAACCTATTTTTACTTTGACTAAGACTTTTAAAAATCTTTTTGAGCTTCATAATGAACTTATGGAAATCTATAAAAGACTCAAAGGGGATACATCATATATCTCTAACTACCATTTCAACTCAAAACTTTTAGTTAAAATATACAATATAAAAAATGATGAAACTTTAATCTACACCTATAAAGAGTTTACATTTAAAATCTTATATAAAAAAGACTTGCCAACAATTATTGAGATATTTGAAAATCTTAATGAAAGCTAGAGTGAACTGCCACCGCCCTAATAAAGGGCGGTTTTTCATAAAAACACCTAAATAAGGCTTTTTATTTCTTCTAAAGGTAAATTCGCCTTGAAATCTTTTTATATTTTGTTTATCTTCCGCTGTAAAATTAATAATCATAATTCCCTCATATAATTAACAAATTAATATACTTTATTCATAATAGTCCTTCTAACAACTCAATTAATTTATAAACTGTAGTAGCTGGCTTCATATCAGCATAATTAAATCCATCTTTTAATAATCTTTTAGCATTTCCAATTGCAAAATCTTGAGATCCATATTCTTTTAAGATATTGTAAATTCCATCCATATTTTTTTCATATTTACCTAATCCAATACTTTTAAAAATATAGTTTAACTTATCTATATATTGATATCTTGTTATCCCTGTTGAGATATATTCAAAATGGAGTAAAAACCAAAGCTCAATAGCCTCGTTAGACCAAGCTACTTCGATATCCTCTTTTTCTGCGTTGATTATTGCTGAATTAAACTGCTCGTTTGTAAATGAATCTTTATCAAACACACACCACACATGGCCAAAAGGAATAGAAGCTTGCGCTTTTAATCTCAGAGTATGCCTAACTAAAGACTTCGTATTTTTTCCACTTCCATCAATCTCTATAAGCTCTTTAAGATTTACCTTTTTTAAATCAACTAAATCTCTAAATTTTACTTCTAGTAAATCTTTTAATGTTTTAAAATAACCTGGTTCTGTTTTCTCTCCTTCACATACAATTAAAATTCTATAAGGAATCAAATCTCTAACTGCTTCTTTTCTTACTTTTCTTCCTCTAACTCTTTTTTTATGTAAATCATCAGACCCCAAAGTTATTCACCTCCCATTCCAAATTCTTTTAAAATAGGAACAGCTCCATATCTTCCATATAGATAATCCTTGTTATAACTAGCATCCTTTCTAATCTTTGTATTATCTAATCTATATTCAATAAGAGAGTAAAGACTAGATTCATTTTTTTCATTTTTCTCAACAAACCATATTTCATCTCTTCTAAATAGTTCCTTTGTTAAATTAACAACATCATGAGTTGTAAAAATTAATTGAGCATTTTTTTTATTAATCTCCTTATTAAAAAAGATATTAACAACATACTTAGTCAAAAGAGGATGTAACTTAGCATCCATCTCATCTATTAATAAGGTAGCTCCATTCTTTAAAGCATTTTTAATCGGTCCGTATAAAGTAATCATCTTTAAAGTTCCATGAGATTCTTCAGATAAATTTAATGATTCTGGTTGCTTAGTCTCATTGTTAGTGTAGATTGAGAAAACTTTATAAGTTGCATTTCCATCTTCATCTTTTGAATCAGGAATCTCTTCCACTTTTATTTCTTCAATTCCCACATCTATAGAATTTAGATATTTTTTAAATTCATTTTTATTCTCTTTCTCATCAAAACACTCTTGTGGCAGTATTTTATGAGCCATCATATCTCTTAGAGGATCCCCAAAATTTATAATATTTGTTTCAGAAAACCAATCATAAACATTATTTATATCAGAAAGCTTAATATTAGATAAAAATGAAAGTAATAATGTCTGAGGACTTAGAGTATTTAAAAGTGGTAAATAATCTTTTAAACTGTCATTTAAACTATATTCTTGGAACTCTCTTTCAAATATAAGGGTGTATTTTTCTTTCATACGAAAATCTCTTTTATAGAGCCACTCTTCAAAAATTTTACTGTTATCTAAAGAGAATCCATATTGATATTGTTCCTCTTTGTATATAAAATAAACTTCAAAAATTGAAGTTGAATTTTTGCTTTCTTCATCAAAACTAAATCTTTTAAGTGGAATAACTTTTCTTTTACTCGCATCTGTAAAAGATGTTTTCACTAAAAATTTCATATGCTCTAAAGCTTCTAAAACATTTGATTTACCACTAGCATTAGCACCATAAATAGCTGCAACTTTCAATAGTTTTTCAGTTACTGCTCCTTTATTTAATAAAACAACATGATCAGAATGCTCAGTTATCGATGTTGCACTCATATCTAAAGAGAACTCATCTCTATATGACTTGAAATTTTTACAATTAAATTGCATTAACATTATCATCACCTCTTAATTAAAGAATACCATTTTTTTCTTTAAAAATAAAGAAAAATGAGAAAATTTCTCATTTTTTATTGTATACAGAAATTATAAAAAAAATAGCAGCTCACAAAATAACGTGAGCTGCTTTTCTTTTTCATTCATAATTTTATATAATATCATCATGGATAAAATAGTTTACATCTATAGCTCTTCTACCGAAGATTTTTTATTTCTTCTAAAGATAAACCTGTTATTTGAGAGATTATCTCAATACTTAATCCATTTTTTAAAGATGATTTTGCAATTTCTAACTTTGCTTTTCTTTCTCCCTCTGTTAATCCTTCTTGAATTCCCTGCTGAATTCCCTGCTGAATTCCTTGTTGAATTCCCTCTTTTTCTGCTGATAATAAAGCATTTAATCTATCATTCCTTGCATTTTCACGCATACGATAGTTTTCTGCTTCCTTTGGATCTCTACTTATTCTTGCAAGTTCCTCTTTAGCTTCTTGAAGTTCTTCAACTCTCCTCTCTAAAGATATTACCTTCTCATTGTTTGGATCCTCTAAGAATCCTACCCAAATGCTTAATAAATCTGTTTCATCTATATCTTTCATTTTAGGTATCTCTATAAAATGAAGTTCTAAGGTATCTGTCAATAAATTATTATTACTTGCATTTTGAATTAAATATTTATTATGAAATTTCTCTTCATCTAATAAAATGAAATCCAATACATTTATACATATTGTTCTTGGCAAATTTGCATAAGCACCTTTTCCAGTATATTCGCTGATGTATGTTTTACTCCAGTAATATAAACTTCTTTTTACCATATTACGCTCATCCGCTCTTTGCATTTCAATATTGATTAGTTCACCTGTGCTTGTTTTAGCCAGTATATCTAGTCTTGAAAAGCTATTTTCTACATATTCCTTAGTTATTTCTGTGTTCTTTAGCCTAACCTCTACAATGGGATCTTTAGGCTTTATACAAGCATTTAAAAAAGATATCAATATTCTTGGATGTTTTTCAGAACCAAAAATATTTTTAAAAACATAATCAATTTTTGGATCAAATAATTGAGTACACATACTACATCACCTCTTAACCTTTCTTTTTATTATACCTTGATATCTATATAATATCAATATATTACTCCCATACTTATGTTATTTTCTCATTTAAAAAACAATATTTTATATTCACTTGTTTACCTACCTGTCTCTAATAGAGGAATCAGCATTCTTTTTGATTAATCCCAAATTAAAATGGCTATCAAATATTACAATAGCCATTTGTCTACAACTCTATACAGCCCCCGTCAGTTAGCCCTCTCATTCTAATTAAATCTATTCAAATATTCATCCATATAAACAACATTTCCATTAACTCTTGAATCCTCTGCTGCAAATGCCATTATATGGCTTTCTAAAGATGTTCTTGGATTAGTTCTTGAATCCTCCTGTCTTCCCAAACAAAGATTTATGAAATCATTCATAAGCCCTGTGTCTCCTCCTCCATGTCCACCTTCTAGAACATCTGGAATAATCTCAGTTTTTCTTCCATTAGCAAAACGCCCATCACCTTTTCCAAACTCATAGACCTCTATATGATTTTTTTCATCATTTCCTCTTATCTCCCCTTTAGTTCCCATAATTTTTATAGTTCTACAAACCTCATCTGTAAAGGCACAAAGATTAAAAGTTACATTTACCCCATTTTCAAACTCAATTATAGAAACCATATTATCTACAACATTATTATCACATTTATAGACACATCTTCCATACTGATTATGCTCTAATGATTTTGTTAGAGCTTCCTCTGTCTGTATTTCACTAGCAACTAAAGTTGGCCATGCTCCAATATTGTTATAATATATTTTTTTAGGAGAGTATATACAGCTATCTATATGTTTACAATCTAGACATCTATCCGCTGCCCCCTCTGGAGCATTCTCTTTTCTAAAATGTCTTAAGTTTCCAAAAGAAGCTATTTTTTTACAAGGATTTCCATTTAAAAGCCAAGAAAGAATATCTAAATCATGGCAACTTTTTTGTAAAATAAGAGGACTTGTTTCATCTGAGTTTCTCCAGTTACCTCTCACAAAACTGTGTGCAAAATGGAAGTTTCCTATATTTTCATTGTGCTGTATATCCACAACCTCCCCAATTACTCCACTGTCTATTAACTCTTTTAATTTACTAAAAAATGGTGTGTATCTAAGTACATGGCAAACCATTACTTTGACTCCATATTTTTCAGCCATCTTAACTATTTTTATACACTCTTCAGCTTTATTTGACATCGGTTTTTCAAGAAGAATATCATATCCTTTTTTCATAGCAAGTTCCATAGGCTCAAAGTGCATATCATCACCTGTTGCTAAAATTACAGCATCACAAAATCTATCTTTTTCCAAAAAATCTTCCCAAGTATTAAATACGTACTCTGGTAAAATTCCATGAGCTTTTATCATCTGATCTCTTTTTATAGGATTTGGTTCTGCTACAGCTACAATCTCTGCTTCATCACTATTTTTTAAGATAAAATTAGCATACACATCCTTCCCTCTATTTCCTGCTCCAATTACACCAATTTTTAACATAAATATCCCCCTTTTAATTTTGTATACGTATACATTAATTTTTAATGTGAGTATAGTACAGATTTTAAAAATTGTCAAATTTTTTTCATAAAAATTTGCTTATAATAATTTTTTAGAGTATCATTTTTTATATACAGTTTAGATTAATTGGGAGGATACATGAAAAATAAACGAATGACTATGACAGAGATTGCTAATTTAGTTGGCGTATCTCAAGCCACAGTGTCAAGGGCTATCAATCAACCAGAGAAAGTTAAACCTGAAGTGAGAGAAAAGATTCAACACTTTATTGATAAATATAAATTCATTCCAAATGAAAATGCCAAAACTATGAGAGGTGTAGGTAGCAAGATTTTAGGTCTAATTGTTTTTAGTTTCTCCAACTACTACTATCTAGATATGATTAAATACGCAGAAAAATTAGCTAGAGAAAAGGGGTATAGCGTTCTTGTTATGAACTCTGAAAAAAATGCCAACCTCGAATTAGAACATATAAAAATGATGCTCGCTCGAAATGTGGAGGGGATACTTATCGCCCCTGTGGACGAAAAAAACCTTGATTTTCTAGAGAGCACTAATGTGCCCTTTGTAGCTTTAAACGAGGAGTTCCCTGGGCATAACTACGTCACAACTTCCCTTGTTGAAGGCGGAGAGATTGCCTGTCAGCACCTTATTGATCAAGGTCATAAAAATATTGGTTATATCGGGGGAAACTACAAAAAATATAGTCCCAAACTTGATGGTGTGAAAGGAAAGTTAAAAGAGTATAACCTAAATTTTAAACCTGAATTTTTTATTAAAATCGACACAATAACACTTTCTGAAGAGGATATTGAAACAGTTTTAACACAAAAAAAACTTCCTTGTACGGCTTATATCGCATCCAATGACGAGGTGGCTTGTTTATTTATGAAAAAAGCCAATACGGTTGGTTATAAAATTCCTGAAGATATCGCTTTGGTTGGATTTGATAACACCATTGTTTCTAAGCTTCTTAATATTACAAGTATTACTCAACCTACAGAAGAGATGATTAAAGCTGGTATCGAAATTGTTTTGGGTAATGGAAATCTTAAAAAAACACTTCAACTATCTCCGGGCATTGAAATACGAAATAGTAGTTTGAAATAAATTTGACAAATAAAATTCCGTGGGGTATATTTTATCAAATTAGTATGAATACGTATGCAATTTTTTAAGGGGGTATTATGAAAAAAATTATTTTATCACTATTGAGCTTAGGTCTTTTAACATCTTTTATCGGTTGTGGTAGTGAAGACAAAGATAAACCTACTACTTCTAACAAAGAAAAAACTTTAAAACTTGCTCTTTGGGATGCCAACCAAAAGCCTGTTATTGAAGGTATGATTAGTGATTTCGAAAAGGAAAATCCAGGTGTTAAAGTTGTTGTAGAAATCACTCCATTCTCGCAATATTGGACTAAACTGGAAACTGCTGCCACTGGTGGACAACTTCAAGACGTTTTCTGGATTAATGCTCCGAATTTTACAAAATATGCCAAAGCGAATATGATTCTTCCTATTCAAGATTTGGCAGATACTAAAGCTATAAATACAGAAGCTTTTCCTGAGGGCATGGTTAAAATGTATACTTACGATAATAAACTTATGGCTGCTCCAAAAGATATAGATACAACTGCTCTTTGGTATAATAGAGATATTTTCGATTCTTTACAGCTGGAGTACCCTAATGATAACTGGACATGGGAAGATATGGTTACAACTGCCAAAGAGATAAAAAACAGAACTGGAAACTATGGTCTAGCACTTGGTTTTTCTGGTCAAGAGGATTACTATGAAATAATATCTCAATTTGGAGGAAGAGTAATCTCTTCAGATAAGAAAACTAGTGGTTTCTCTGACCCAAATACCATAGCTGCAGTAAAAGAGATAAAACAACTTATTGATGAAAAAGTTATCCCTAGTCTTGGAGAGATTGCAGATACTAAAGCTTCTGATCTTTTCCAATCTCAAAAAGTTGCTATGACATACTCTGGTTCTTGGATGGTTAAACAGTATATGAAAAACGAAATTATAAAGGATAAAGTTGATTTAGCAAAATTACCTTTAAAAAATAAAGATGCCGCTGTTATTCATGGACTTGGATATGCTATCTACTCTCAAACTAAGTATCCTGAAGAGGCTAAAAAATTAGTGACATATCTATCTAGTAAGGATTCTCATGATATTCAGGCTAAAAGCGGTATAGTGATTCCTGCTTATATTGAATCTCAAGAGATTTGGGCAGATTCATACCCTAACCTAAATTTACATGGTTATTCTAAGATGTTACCTAATGGAATTGAGTACCCTGCATCTTTAAATACTGGTAAATGGGAAGATGTTATGAATGAATATCTTAACAAGGTTTGGATGGGAGAGTTAACACCTGAACAAGCGTGTGAAATTATAAATGAGAAAATGAATGCTATCTTAAAAGAGGAAGCTTAATCATGAGAAAAGATAAGCTTCAAAATTATATGTGGGCGTATCTTCTAATTGCCCCCTTAGTTCTTGGAATTGGAATTTTCTATATATTTCCATTTTTTCAAAATATATATTTTAGTCTGACTAACCTTGGTGCTTTTGGACAATTCAAATATATTGGTTTTAAAAACTATGAAAAGTTGATGTATGACCCTAAGATGTACCGAGCCTTAAAAAATACCTTTATATATGTTTTATTCTCTGTTCCCCTAGGTGTAACTTGCTCCACGTTAGTTGCAGCAATGTTAAACAATAAGATTAAAGGTCTTACCATCTATAGAGTTTTATATTTTTTACCCGCTGTTACAATGCCTACGGCTGTTGCTATGGTTTGGAGGTGGATGTACAATAAGGAGTTTGGTATTTTAAATCAGTTTTTAGGTAACTTTGGAGTTGAATCTAGAGCTTGGTTATCAGATCCTAAAACAGCTTTATATGCAATTATAGTCGTGGCTATTTGGTCAAACATTGGATATAACATGGTTATACTTCTTGCTGGACTGCAAGGTATCCCTAAAATGTATTATGAAGCTGCTAAAATAGATGGTGCTGGTCCCTTTACTTGTTTTTTCAAGATAACTTTACCGCTATTGAGCCCATCACTGTTTTTTGTTACAGTAATGTCTTTTATTAGTTCATTTCAAATATTTGACTTAGTTTTTATGATGGTAACCCGAACTAACCCAGCTTTTGAAAGCAGTATGACAATTGTTTACTTCTTCTATACAAATGCTTTCCAGATGTCTGAAAGAGGTTATGCAGCAGCTATTGCTGTAGTTTTATTTGTTATTATCATGGCGTTTACTTGGGTTCAACTTAAACTACAAAAAAAGCTAGTTAATTATTAGGAGGAAAAAATGGATGACAAAAAAGGAAAAGTTTTTTTACACATTATTCTTATAACAGGGGTTATATTTACCTTAATCCTTTTTATCTGGATGTTTTTAACCTCCGTTAAAACTTTAGGAGAGACTATACAAGTTCCACCAATTATATTTCCTTCTAAATTCAAATGGAGCAACTATGAAGATGTTATGGCTACTATGCCTTTTATAAAGTTCTATTACAACACAACTGTTTATACAGTGGTTAGAACAATTGGACAGATTATATTCTGCTCTATGGCAGCGTATGCCTTTGCCAGAATTGAATTTCCATTTAGAAATACAATATTTATATTACTTTTAGCTGTTTTAATGGTACCTGGACAAATATTTTTGCTTCCACAGTACATAATTATTCAAAAATTGGGCTTATTAAATACCCTGAGTGGTCTTATTCTCCCCGGATTATTCAGTTCTTTTGGAACTTTTTTAATGAGACAATTTTTTATGACTCTCCCCAAAGAACTTGAAGAAGCTGCTGTTATAGATGGATGTAATCATTTTCAAATCTATTATAAAATTATGCTACCTCTTGTTAAACCCGGTATTGTAGCTTTGATTATAATAACAGCTCTTGCTAGCTGGAATCAACTTATGTGGCCTCTTATTGTAAATACTTCAACAGATAAGATGACACTATCTGCTGGTCTTGCAGCACTATCTGGACAGCATGGAACGGATTATCCTTTAGCTATGGCTGGAGCTCTTTTGGGAGTTTTACCTATGCTGATTATGTTTATAATATTCCAAAAGAAATTTATTGAAGGAATGGCTTCAACTGGAATTAAGTGAACTACCACCGCCCTAATAGATGGCGGGGCTTCGTGGGAAGTATCTGACTCATGTCGGATATATTAATCACGTTCTGCGGGTAGTTCCTACCCTGATATATATTTTAATAGGCTAGTAGTTCTCTACCAACCTCACGAATATTTATACTTGCATTTAGATCTCTGTCTATCTCTGAGTTACATTCATCACATTTATAGATTCTTGAAGATAGTGGTAATTCAGTTTTTACTGAACCACAAAATGAACAAGTTTTTGATGATGGAAACCACTTGTCGATTTTAATTGTTTGTTTACCTAAAAACATTGATTTGTATTGAAGCATAGTTGTAAACATTCCCCACCCATTGTCAGCAACAGATTTGCCAAAGTTTAATGCTTGACCCATACCTTTCATATTAAGGTCTTCAAGTATTATCGCGTTGTACTTAGTTACAAGTTCGTGTGATAACTTGTGTA
>NZ_CDRRQU010000012.1:0-59972 GCF_977044495.1 Cetobacterium sp.
ATATTGTTTAAAGTCCCATCCATCTATTGAACCACGAACATCATTTGCTATTTTCCAAATTTGTGATTGTAATTCAGCTCTTTGTATTACACTTGACATTTTTTCCTCCATCTGCCTTAAACTCTATCTTTTTTAATCTTTTGTTATATCCAATGTAGCTTTACCATTTAGCATTAAATCTGCAAATATTTTTCCTTTTCCATATTTGAGCTTATAATATGCTGCTTCAGCTATCATTGCTGCATTGTCAGTACAATATGCCATTGAAGGGTAGTTTACTTTTATCCCCAGTTTACTAGCTCTCATTGTTAACTCACTTCTCAATAATGAATTAGCTGCAACTCCTCCTGCTATTACAATTTGTCTAACCCCTTTGTCTTTAGCCGCTTTCAATGTTTTTTTGCAAAGTATATCCACTACTTTTTCTTGAAACGAAGCGGATAAATCTTCTGCCTTAAACTCTTCACCTTTCATTCTAGCTTTATTCACAGCATTTATAACAGAGGTCTTAATTCCTGAAAAACTGAAATTATACCCCTCCACCTTAGGTTCTGGTATTTTTAATGCCTCTTTGTTTCCTTTATAATAAAGTTTATCCACAATAGGTCCACCCGGGTACCCTATTCCCATAACTCTTGCTACTTTGTCATAACTTTCACCAACAGCATCATCCAAAGTTGCTCCTAAGTTTATAAAATTATGCTCTTTATCTATATACACTATATTTGTATGTCCACCAGATACCACTAAAGCTATACATGGTAATTCAATGTCGTGTTCTATAAAATTTCCATAGATATGTGCTTTTATATGATGAACAGGAATTAAAGGAATGTCATGTCCATAAGCTAATCCTTTGGCGAATGAAATTCCCACAAGAAGTGCTCCAATTAATCCTGGCGCATATGTTACAGCTATATAATCCACATCATCCATTGTGATTTTAGCTTTTTCTAAACTTTCCTCCAAAATTGTGGCTATATTTTTGATATGATGTCTTGAGGCAATTTCGGGCACTACTCCACCATACTCTTTATGTATCTCTATTTGAGAGGAAATATTATTGGATAAAACTTCTTTTCCATCCTTTAAAACGGCTATTGATGTCTCATCACAAGATGTTTCTATTCCTAATATAATCATTGATTTCTCCCTTTATGCTTTTCTTCAATTATATCATATTTTCTGTTAAAATATATAAAAAACTACCTTAGAACTTTTATGTTCTAAGGTAGTTAAAACTTCACTATTTAACTGTTAAACCTCTACTTTTAAATATACTTTTTGCATTTTCGAATCTTTCAGCTGAAAGCTGTTCAACTCCTTTTAAAGGATATTCTAGCCCCATCTTTTGCCATTTATACTCCCCTAAAGAATGATATGGTAAAATTTCAACTTTTTCCAAGTTATCAAAATCTTTTAAAAAATCAGCTAGTTTTTCCAACAACTCGTCGTTGTCAGTAATTCCCGGTACAACAACGTGTCTTACCCACATTGGCTTTCCTATTTCCTTCAAATATTTCGCAAACTGTAATGTCGGTTCCAATTCTATTCCAGTTAATTCCCTATATTGTTTTGAATCTATTGATTTTATATCCAATAGGACAAGGTCTGTATACTCTAAAGCCTCTTTAACTTTATCATTAAGTAAAAATCCAGAAGTATCAACTGCTGTATGTATACCTTCCTGTTTACAAAGTCTCAATAGCTCCTTTACATATTCAGGCTGAGTTAACGGATCACCACCTGTCACCGTAACCCCACCTGATTTTATAAAGTTTTTATATCTACAGATTTCTAAGAAAGTTTGTTCAGGAGTTTCCAAGAATTTTGCATCCTCTTTTTTCCATGTATCACTATTATGGCAATATTTACATCTTAAAGGACACCCTTGAGTAAACACCACATATCTAATACCTGGTCCATCTACGGTTCCAAAACTCTCGTGTGAGTGAATAAATCCCTTTTTCATTTCTTAGCACATCCTTTTTTATTACATATTTCCATTAATTGTTCTTGAAATAACGTCTAACTGTTGCTCTTTTGTTAATCTTACAAAATTAACTGCATATCCAGATACTCTGATTGTTAGCTGAGGATATTTCTCAGGATTTGCCATTGCATCCTCTAATAATGTTCTATCAAACACGTTAACATTCAAGTGTTGTCCTCCATCAGCTGTGAAGTATCCATCCATTAAAGCCACTAAGTTAGCTACTCTTTCCTCTCTAGATTTTCCTAGAGCTCCTGGTGTGATAGCGAATGTATAAGAAATTCCATCTTCTGCGTGGTGGAATGGTAATTTTGCTACTGAAGCAAGTGCTGCTACAGCTCCTCTTGTATCTCTTCCGTTCATTGGATTAGCTCCTGGAGAGAACGGAGTTCCTGCTGGTCTTCCACAAGGAGTTGTTCCTGTTTTCTTTCCATAAACTACGTTTGAAGTTATTGTTAGGATTGATTGTGTAGCTTTTGAATTTCTATAAGTTTCATGAGTTCTTATATAGTTCATGAATTTCTCCATTACTTCAATCGCTAACTTATCTGTTTCATCATTGTTGTTTCCGAATGGTACGTACTCACCCTCTCTTACGAAATCAACAGCTATTCCTCTCTCATCTCTAATCACTCTTACTTTTGCATCTCTAATAGCTGCTAATGAATCAGCAACAATCGATAATCCAGCAATTCCCGATGCTTGAGTTCTTAAAACTTCTACATCATGAAGAGCCATTTCAAACGCTTCGTAAGAATATTTATCATGCATATAGTGAATAACTTTTAAAGCATTGATGTAAACTCCTGCTAACCATTTTAACATTAGGTCATATTTTTCCATTACCTCGTTGAAATCTAAGTACTCAGAAGTAATTCCTTCAAATTTAGGTGCTACTTGTGCTCCTGACTTCTCATCTCTTCCACCGTTGATAGTATATAGTAAAGCTTTTGGTAAATTTACTCTAGCTCCAAAGAATTGCATTTGCTTTCCTATTTTCATTGGAGAAACACAACATGCGATTCCGTAGTCATCACCTAGTTCTGGTCTCATTAAATCATCATTTTCATATTGAATAGCTGATGTATCTATCGAAACTTTAGCACAGAAATTCTTCCAATTTTCAGGAGATTTTTGTGACCATAATACTGTTAAGTTTGGCTCTGGAGCTGGTCCTAAGTTATAAAGAGTATTTAAGTATCTAAAAGATGTTCTAGAAACTAAAGTTCTTCCATCTACTCCCTCTCCTCCTAAAGCCTCAGTTACCCAAGTAGGATCTCCTGAGAATAGCTCATTGTATTCTGGTGTTCTTAAGAATCTAATAATTCTCAGTTTTATAATAAATTGATCTATTAAATCCTGAGCTTCAGTCTCAGTGATTAATCCTTTTGCTAAATCCTTCTCTATATATATATCTAAGAATGTTGCAGTTCTTCCAACTGACATTGCTGCTCCATCTTGATCTTTTGTAGCTGCTAAGTATGCAAAATATACCCATTGAACTGCTTCTCTTGCGTTTGAAGCTGGCTTAGTAACATCAAATCCATAAGAAGCACACATTTTAACAAATGCTTTTAAAGCGTTGATTTGCTCTGTTATTTCCTCTCTTTTTCTGATAATTTCCTCAGTTAACTCTGGAGCCTCTGCTTTTTTTAATTCAAACTTTCTCTCTTGGATTAATCTGTCCACTCCATATAATGCTACTCTTCTATAATCTCCAATAATTCTTCCTCTTCCGTAAGCATCTGGTAGTCCAGTTACAATCCCTGATTTTCTTACTGCTTTCATGTCATCAGTATATGCTGAGAAAACTCCCTCATTATGAGTTTTTCTATATTTTGTAAAAATCTCTTTCGTTATTGGATCAATCTCATATCCATATGCATTTAAAGAGTTCTCAACCATTCTTAATCCACCTTTTGGATAGATTCCTCTCTTTAATGGTGCATCTGTTTGTAATCCCACTATTGATTCATTTTCTTTTGAGATGTATCCAGGTCCATAAGTATCGATTGATTGTGGATATCTTGTTTCTGCATCATAAACACCCTTCGCAATCTCTTCTTTGAACATTTCTGTTAACTTTGACCAAACAGCTTTTGTATTTTCAGTAGCTCCAACTAAGAATGACTCATCCCCAGTATATGGCGTGTAATTGTTCTGAATGAAATCTCTAACATTGATTTCTTTCTTCCATAAATTTCCTTTGAAATCTGACCAGTAAGATTGTAAGTTTTCCATCTTTTTTCCTCCTGAGTGGATTATAAATAATATATATTCCAATTATATTTTTTGTTTAAGCCTGTTAAGTTCAACTTAATTTTCAAGGAAATTATAGCATAAATAATAATTAGTGTCAAACTTTTCCCAAGTTTTTAAGAGTTTATTTTACACTTATTTAGTATGTTTTTTGGGCGTTTTTCTATCTCATCTCTTTAACTATCAATTCTCGAACAATCTCACTCAGGTTTCTACTATTTTCTTGATTTATTTTTCTCAAATCTATCGGTTTTCCTACAGTTAATCTGACTTTTTTATTTGGCTTTATTAAAATATTTTTTCTACTTTGGACAAAAAAAGTTCCATCTATTGTTAACGGCAAAATAATTCCATTGGTTTCTGTAGCTAATTTAAAACTTCCTTTTTTAAAACTTCCCACCTCTCCTGTCAAAGTTCTCTCCCCCTCTGGAAAGATTACAGTCGGATATCCCTGTTTGACTATATTAACTGCTTTTCTTATACTTTTTATTCCCTCTCTAGGATTGGATCTATCTAAGAATATACAGTTACTCATTTTCATCCACATTGAATAAAATGGCCAATTTTCCATCTCTTTTTTAGCTACAAATCCTACGGGTATACTTAATCCTGTAACTATCACTGGTATATCTAAGTTACTTGCATGATTTGCCACCACCACAATCCCATCTTCCAACTTCATTTTTTTATAAGCTGCTTCATCCAAATACACCACTTCTAAATCTATTTTGGCTGCTTTTACCATTTTTTCTGAGAGTTTTTTTAACTCTTTTCGTGCAGCAAAAGGTGCTTTGTCACTAGACATTTTTTTTATTTTTCTAGCCTTAAATAGTGTCAAATATATAAACTCAAGTAGTACTACTAATGTAACTTTAAATAATGTTAACATTCTTCCTCCCTTTTCTTAGTTATAACTCTTTTGATGTCACTGTATGAAAACCCCTTCCTCATAAGAGAAGCTATTTTTTTATGTTCTTCTTTTTCTCCAAGTTTATCCCACGCTTTAGATAACTCCTCTAATTCACCATCCTCTTCATAAAAACTCAACGCTTCCTCTATTACCTCAAAAGCGACTCCCTTTATTTTTAACTCGTACGCTATCTTTTTCTTTCCACACTTCTTATTTTTAGCATATGAAACAGCGAATTCTCTATCATCAATATAACCAGCCTCTTCTAATTTCTTTATAACTTTTATTACCGCAGTTTTTTCCCAATATTTTTGTACAAGTTTATTGTATATCTCTTTTTTCGTATAGTCTCTCTTGGCTAAATAATAATATGACGTGGAGAGAGCAGCTAACTCTAACACCTGTAAGTATTCTTCATGAGATAGCTCCTCTCTCCTTTTTAAATCATATTTGTTTACTATTTCGTTATTTAGACCTATACTCAAACCATTTTCAAAGAGATATTTATTCTTCAATAATCTCTTCAATTTCAACTTCTTCCTCTTCTCCCTCTTCAGATGTGTGAAGTACTATTGTATTTTTCTCTAAAAGCTGGTTTATTTTTTCTTCAATTGCTGCCAATAGCTCCACTTCAGTCTCCAGTCTAGCTTTTACATTTTCTTTACCTTGACCAAGCCTAATATCCCCAAAGCTGAACCAAGCTCCAGATTTAGCAACAATATCATTATCTAAAGCCATATCTAGAATCTCTCCAACTCTAGAAATTCCTTTACCATACATAATTTGGAATTTAGCTTCTTTAAAAGGAGGAGCAACTTTGTTTTTTGTAACCTTTACTACAGTTTCGTTTCCTATAACCTCTTCTCCCTGTTTTACACTTCCAACTCTTTTTACTTCCATTCTCACTGATGAGTAGAATTTTAGAGCCTTTCCACCTGTTGTTGTTGTTTGAGGACCAAAACTAAATCCACCAATCTTATCTCTAACCTGATTTATAAATATCATTGTTGTTTTTGATTTATTTATAGAACCTGTTAATTTTCTTAAAGCTTTTGACATTAATCTTGCTTGAAGTCCCATCTGTTGATCAGACATCTCGCCATCTATTTCTGCTTTTGGAACTAACGCTGCCACTGAATCGACAACAATAACATCAATCGCTCCAGATCTAACTAACATATCTGCTATCTCCAATGCTTGTTCTCCAAAATCTGGCTGAGAAATCAATAACTCCTCTACATCCACTCCCAACGCTTTTGCATACACTGGGTCTAGAGCGTGCTCTGCATCTATAAATGCAGCTACTCCACCCATCTTTTGTGCTTGAGCTACTATATGTAATGCTATTGTTGTTTTTCCTGAACTCTCTGCTCCATATACCTCTATAATTCTTCCTCTAGGAACTCCACCTAACCCAAGAGCCAAATCCAAATTTATACTTCCCGTTGGAACAACTTCAATATTCATACCTTGGTTCTCTCCAAGTTTCATTATTGATCCTTCACCAAAGTCTTTTCTTATCTGTTTTAATGCTGTTTCTAGAGCTTTTGACTTATCTGTTGTATCTACTGCCTTTTTTGCCATATCAATTACCTCCCGTGTTTTTCTATTATTTCCATTACCATTGTTGCATTCAATTTTTTCATACAATTAAAATGTTTCTTCGGACAAACTTTATCTCCATGTAAACTACAAGGTGAGCATGGTTCATTCAAGTAAATCAATATATTTTTTTCATCATACTCAAACATTGCTGGACTGGTTGGACCAAATATAACAAATGTTGGACATTTTACACCTCTTGCTATATGAAATGGTCCAGAGTCATTTGTAACCAAAAATTTAGCTTTTGAAAGTAATGCTCCACTCTCTTTTAGAGTCAATTTCCCAGCTAAATTTATAGCTAATCCATCCGCCATTTTTTTTATTTCCTCACACATCTCATACTCACTACTTGAACCTATCAAAATTGGTTTCTTTCCATATTTATTATAAAGTAGTTTTGATAATTCTGCAAACCCTTCTTTAGTCCATTTTTTAGTTTCCTTTGAAGCTCCTGGAGCTATCATTGGAACGTTGTCATATTCTATACAAAATGTTTCTAATTTTTTCAAATCTTTTTTTTCAAAACTAAAAGTTAAATCTTCACCACTGTATTCCAACCCCAAAACTTTAAAAGCACCAAAATAATTTTTAATTATAGTATCATCTACTCTATACTTAATTGCTTTAGTTTTAACCAGAATACTCTTCAATAAACTTCTTTTTTTATAAGTGTATGCTTTGCACCCAATTGCACTCCTTATAATTTTTGACCTTATCTTTGCGTGTAAATCAAATATATAGTCATAATTATTTAATTTTAATTCTTTTCCCAAAATTATCATATTTTTTAAACCGTCATGCTTTTTCTTATTAAACAAAATTAGATTATCTATATAGGGGCATCCCGATATCGCATCTTTAAAATTTTCCATAACTAAAAAATCTATAATTATATCTGGATACTTTTTTTTCAATTCCTTTAAAATAGGAGTAGTCAACACCACATCTCCTATTGAGCTAAGTCTTATTATTAAAACTCTCAACTTATCTTTCCTTTCCTCTAATTATTTTTTTCATTTTTCCAATCCAATGCAGGTAACTGTTTAAACTTTTTGCTAATTTATAACTTAAAGTTGTCTTATCGTAACCATCAATATCTTTGTGGCAACTTTCCTCCAAATATATAAACTCGTATACCTCTCCTGCCTTTCCATATCTATTTTTCATCAATTTTGCATCTATTAAATAAATCTCATGGTTTTCTACTATGAAGTTGCTTAGCTGAGAATCTCCATGTAAGTATCCTTTTTCATGTATTTTCTTTAATTCATTCTCCACTATTTTTAAATCTTTTTGAGTTGCTGGCTTTCCAGATAAGTGTGAACTCACTAAAAAAGAGTCCACACATACTCCCAAAATTTTCTTTTCCCAATACATAATAGGAATAGGTCCTTTAAACCCAAGTTTTTGTATTCTTAAATAATTTGCATACTCTCTTTTACTTTCACTTCCTCTAATTAAAGAGGTTATTCTTTGCCATGTACGTTTATTTTTTTCTTTTGGAATTTTATAAACGTATCTATCTCCGTCGATTTCAATCAATCTAACTACACTTCTATTATCATCTTTTAAACTCTTAATAGTTTTGAACTCTTCTTTTTTTATCTTATTAACTAACTTAAAGTCTGCTTCAGTGTTACACAATATTTTTTCCATTATCCCCTCTTCAAAATCTGTAGAATTTTATCATAGACTTGTTTCGGTTTTATATCTAACATACATTTGAAATGTCCCTTTGGGCATTTGTCACCCCCATGTATCGCACACGGTCTGCATGAAAGGTTTTTTACTTCCAAAACATCACTATTTTGACTCCATGGAAAGAAACCAAACGCTTCCACTGTTGGACCAAAAACTGCAAGAATTGAAGTATTTTTAAAAGCAGATGCTATATGTATCGGTGATGAATCATTTGTTAAGACTACATCTACTCTTTTTAAAACTTCTGCTAGTTCCAATAAAGTTGTTTTCCCTCTCAAATCTAAAACTCCGTGCTTAGCATTTATATTTAGATGTAGTTCGTCTTTACCACCAACAACGATAACGCTTCTGTTATCTTTTATTAATAGGTCAATCACTTCATTAAAATATTCTAAAGGCCATTTTTTTGTAAACCATTTACTTCCCGGAGCTACTGCAACAATCTCTTTATTTTTTAAATTATTATCACTCCAAATTTTATCGACAGTTTCAATATCTCTCTTACTTGGATACAATTCAATTGGATATCTATCTCTCGGGTTATTTGGTACATCTCCCATAAAAGATAGTAACTTCTCTACTTCATGTTTACTTTTGTCATATTTTATTTTATCTGTAAACAAGCAAGACCCGCTTGCTATATCATATCCCACTCTCTTTGGCGATCTTGCTAACCATCCCAGAATAGAACTTCTAAGATACCTATGAGGTGTTATGACTATATTAAAGTTTTCATATCTTAATCGTCTGCCTAAAGCCAATAATCCTTTAATTCCTGAATGAGTTTTTCTCTTATCATACTCTATTATCTCTGTTATCATTGGATTATTTCTCAAAATAGTAGCACCAACTGGAGTGGTTACATATGTAATCTTTGCTTCTGGATATACCTCTCTTATTCTTTTTAATAGCGGTGTCGACAAAACAATATCACCTATAAAAGCTGTATGTATTACCAATATTTTCACTTCTATCTCTCCATTCTCTCTACTATTGCTTGAACTATCTTTTCCTTTACATCTTCATTATAGGAATCAAACTCTTTATGTTTATAATTTTCTTTTGTATTTTCATCTGGTATTATATACGTGACATCTTCATTTCCAAAGACTCCCCATCTTACTAAACTTTGAGTTGCTTTTTTAGGATACAATGCCACAATACTTTTTTGTAAAGAACCTGCTATATGAGTTGGACCCGTCGATCCACCAAAATAAACTTTAGCTCTATCTATAATCGCTCCTATGTTTAAAAGCTCACCACCATTAGCAAAAAGGTATACTTTATCTTTTCCTATTTCTTCTAAAAGTTTCAGTCCTCTCTCTTCGTCTGAAATATGAGCAGTTACTATTATGTCCACCTCTTCAACTCTGTCTATAACCTCTCTCAAAATATCGGCATATTGTTTATCAGTTATATTCTTTGCAGACCCTCCCATAAAAGGGTTTACAACCAATACTTTATCTCCGATACAATTATCTTTAAAAAACTTTTCAGCAGCTTCCAAATTACTTTTATCTAAAAAAATCTGAGTATTTATTTCAAATTTATTTTCAAAAAGTTTTTTGTCCAGCTTTTTTATTAAATCCAAATTATATTCCGCTTCATGTTTTATTGATTTAGATCTTTTTTGTAAAACTCCTCTGTTGAAAGTAAAAAAAGACTTTAACTTCGATAAAGGACCTATTTTCACTTTAGCTTTACTTGCTTTTGCTAGCTCCATTACAAAGTTATCAACATATAACGCAATAAAAACATCTGCATTGAAATATTTTATTTTTTCTAAAAGTTCCTTCCGTCTATATCTATCTATTTGAACAACTCTATTTATATATGGTAGATTCTTTACTATGTTATAATTGTAATCCCTTACCAATAAAGTTATCTCAGCATCTGGATACATCTTTCTAAGCATAAAAAAACTAGGAATTGATAGAATTAAGTCACCTATTTTATCCGTTCTTGCTATTATTATTTTTTTATAAGTATGAACCATTCCTATTCATCTCCCTCAGTTAAAAATATTTTATCACTTACTCCTAATTATACCAAATAATACGCTAATTTACAAAAAAGTTTTATAATAAAAAAGAGATAAGATATTTCTATCTTATCTCTAAAATACAAAGAATTACTTAGCTTCAGCTGTGAAGTCTAATGATGCAAGTCTTTGGTATTGTCTCCATCTTCTTTGAGACTCTAATTTATTTTTAGCAAATAGCTCTTTTGCGTGCTCTGGTTTAGATTTTGCTAATGTAGCATATCTAACCTCTCCCATTAGATAGTCGTTGTAGTTATCCCAGTTAGGTTCTTTACAATCAATTTGTAGAGGGTTCTTTCCTTCTTTTTCCAATAGTGGGTTATATCTAAATATTGGCCAGTATCCACACTCAGTAGCTTTTTTCATCTCTAGTTGGCTGTTACCCATTCCATTCTTTAATCCATGACTGATACATGGTGCATAAGCTATAATTATTGATGGTCCTGGATATGCCTCAGCTTCAGCGATTGCCTTTAAGTATTGAGCTTGGTTTGCCCCCATAGAAACCTGTGCAACATAGATATGTCCGTAAGACATTGCTATTGCAGCTAAATCTTTCTTTTTATTAGGTTTTCCTGCTGCTGCGAACTTCGCTACCGCTCCTGTTTGTGTTGATTTAGATGCTTGTCCTCCTGTGTTAGAGTAGATTTCAGTATCCATTACTAAAACATTTATATCATCTGAAGAAGCTAATACATGGTCTAATCCACCATAACCTATATCATAAGCCCATCCGTCTCCTCCAAATATCCATTGTGATTTCTTAACAAGATATTGTTTTAACTCTAAAATCTCTGCTGATACTCCACAGTCACACGCTTCTAGAACTGGAACTAATCTATCTCTTATCTCTTTAGTTTTATTTCCGTCTGCTCTATTTTCAATCCACTCAGCAAACATTGCTGCAACTTCTGGAGCAACATTTTCCATATTTTCTTCCATTATTGTTTGGATTCTATCTCTCATTGTTTCAACAGCTATTGTCATTCCATATCCAAACTCTGCGTTATCCTCAAATAATGAGTTACCCCATGATGGACCTTCTCCACAACTATTTGTCGTATATGGAGTTGATGGTGCTGATCCTCCATAAATTGACGAACATCCTGTAGCATTAGCTATCATCATTCTATCTCCAAATAGTTGAGTTATCGCTTTGATGTAAGGTGTTTCTCCACATCCTCCACAAGCTCCATGGAATTCAAATAACGGTTGTGCAAATTGTGATCCTTTTACTGATGTCTTAGGCATAAATTCATCTTTATATGTCACTTCGTTGAATAGGTAATCCGCATTTTCTTGCTCTCCCTTCTCAACCTCTTGTCCGATAGGTACCATTACTAAAGCTTTCTCTTTAGCTGGACACACATTAGCACATAGTCCACATCCTGTACAATCTAAAGGAGACACTTGAATTTTATACTCTAGACCCTCTAATCCTTTTCCAATAGGTGTTTTTGTTTTTAACTCATTTGGTGCTCCCGCCTTCTCCTCTGCTGTCATTAAGAATGGTCTTATAACTGCGTGTGGACAAACGTATGAACACTGGTTACACTGAATACAATTTTCTGCTTTCCACTCAGGTACATTTACTGCAACTCCTCTTTTCTCAAAAGCAGTTGTTCCATTTTCAAATGTTCCATCTTCATATCCTAGGAATGTAGAAACTGGTAACTCTTCACCTTTTAAAGCATTTATAGGTTTTGCAATTTTTTCTACAAATGATTCTAGTTTTGTAGAACCACATCCACATCCTGTACAAGAGCATGCCTCTTTCTCCTCTGCACATTCAGTTGATAAATTAGCCCATGCAGGGTCAACTGTAATTTGAACTAATTCTCCAGCTCCTTTATCGATAGCTTCATAGTTCATTTTAACAATTGCGTCACCTTTTTTAGCATATGATTTTTCAGCATATTGTTTCATGTATTTTTGTGCATCCTCAAATGGAATAACATCTGCCAATTTAAAGAATGCTGATTGCATTATTGTATTAGTTCTTCCTCCTAATCCAATTTCTGCTGCTAGTTTGTTAGCATTTATAATATAGAACTTAGCATTTTTCTCTGCTAATTGTTTTTTTACTGAGTTTGGTAAATGTGCTATAACTTCATCTTTGTCCCACACACAGTTCAATAGGAATGTTCCACCTTGCTTTAATCCACTTATCATATCGTATTGTGTCAAGTACGCTGGTACAGAACAAGCTACGAAATTTGGTGAAGATACCAAATAAGTTGATCTGATTGGATGCTTTCCAAATCTTAAGTGAGATCTTGTTGATCCACCAGATTTTTTTGAGTCATATGCAAAGTATCCTTGTGCATATAAATCTGTTTTATCTCCGATAATCTTAATTGAGTTTTTATTAGCTCCAACTGTTCCATCTGATCCAAGTCCAAAGAATAAGCATTCTCTTACTCCCTCTGCTCCTGTTTCAATATGAGGTCCAACTTCAAGAGATTTGAATGTAACGTCATCAACGATTCCTACTACAAATCCATCTTTTGGCTCAGCTTGTTTTAAGTTATCAAATACAGCTTTCATTTGAGCTGGTGTTGTATCTTTTGAAGATAATCCATATCTTCCACCTACGATTACTGGAGCATTTTCCATTCCATAGAACAATCCTCTAACGTCCATATATAATGGCTCTCCTAGTGCTCCTGGCTCTTTTGTTCTATCCAATACAGCAATTTTCTTTACTGTCTTAGGGAATACGTTGAAGAAATACTCAGCAGAGAATGGTCTATATAGGTGAACATTTATTAATCCTACTTTTTCTCCTTTTTCCACTAAATAATCAACTGTCTCCATCAATGTTTCGCAAACAGATCCCATAGCAATAACAATATGCTCTGCATCTGGTGCTCCATAATAGTTAAATGGCTTATAATCTCTTCCAGTTACTTTTGAAATTTCTTCCATATAATTAGCTACAATAGCAGGAACTGCATTATAGAATTTATTTTGTACCTCTCTAGTTTGGAAGTAGATATCGTCGTTTTGAGCTGTTCCCTTTGTCACTGGGTGCTCAGGATTTAAAGCTCTCTCTCTAAAGGCTTTAATAGCATCCATATCTACTAATCTCTTAAATACATCAAAATCCATCACTTCAACTTTTTGAATTTCATGAGAAGTTCTAAATCCATCAAAAATATTCATGAACGGAACTCTTGATTTAATAGCTGCTAAATGTGCAACTCCTGATAAATCCATTACTTCTTGTACTGAGCTCTCAAATAACATAGCAAATCCAGTTGGTCTAGCTGCATAAACGTCTTGGTGGTCACCAAATATAGATAGTGCTTGTGCTGCTAAAGCTCTTGCTGAAACATGGATAACCCCCGGTAAAAGTTCTCCAGCTATTTTATACATATTAGGTACTTTTAATAATAACCCTTGTGATGCTGTATATGTTGTAGTTAAAGCTCCTGCTTGTAAAGATCCATGAACTGTTCCAGCTGCTCCTGCTTCTGATTGCATTTCAACAACTTTTACTGGAACTCCAAACATGTTTTTCATTCCTCTTGATGCCCACTCGTCAGTGTACTCAGCCATTGGCGATGATGGAGTTATCGGATAAATACCTGCTACTTCTGTAAAAGCATATGATGCATATGCCGCAGCTTGGTTACCATCCATAGTTTGCATTTTTTTAGCCATTTGAATTGTCCTCCCTTTTTTAATCGACTCTAAAGTTAACTCTATTTTACGAGCATTCCTATTAATTGTCAATTAAAGTTCTTGATTTTTTTAAGAAATTTTTAAACTAATTCAACCAAATATAATTTTTTACTGACTAATATGTTTATTTTTTAAACAGCTTTTAATACTAACTATTTCGTAGCATTTACAATTTCGTAAGTATCTCTAGCTATTACTAACTCTTCATTCGTAGGTATTTTAAATACTTTCACTTTAGATGTTTCTTTTGTTAAAAGTACATTTCCTTTTTGTCTCTTAGAGTTAACTTCCGTATCTAATTCAACTCCCATAAACTCTAACCCTTTCAACACATCTCCTCTAACTTTTCCAGAATTCTCTCCAATTCCTCCAGTGAAGCAAATTGCGTCTACTCCACCCATTTGAGCTGCATAGTTCCCAATATATCCTCTTATTTTATAGGCAAACATATTTTCAGCTAATAACGCTCTTTCATTTCCTGCTGCCGCCGCAATCTCCATATCTCTACAGTCTGAAGACTCTCCAAATACTCCTAAGATTCCAGATTTTTTATTCATTCTGTCATCCATCTCTTTATCTGATAATCCTCTTTTATTTTTTATAAATAAAACTGCCGCTGGATCAATATCTCCGCATCTAGTTCCCATCATAATTCCTTGTAATGGAGTTAATCCCATTGTTGTATCGATACATTTACCATTCTTAACTGCAGATATAGATCCTCCATTTCCTAAGTGGCAAACAATTATTTTTGATTCAGCTGGATTTCCTAATAACTCTCTAGCTACCCCTGAAACAAACTTATGAGATGTTCCATGGAATCCATATTTTCTAACTTTTAACTCTGTATAATCCTCATATGGTAAAGCATACATATATGCCTCTTTTGGCATTGTTTGGTGGAATGATGTATCAAATACTCCAACATTTGGTTTCCCTGGCATCAATTCTTGCATTGTTCTTATTCCTAATAGATTTGCAGGATTATGTAATGGCGCTAACTCTGAACACTCTTCCATTGCCGCCATAACTTCTGGAGTTACTAATACTGATGAAGCAAATTTTTCTCCACCATGTACTACTCTGTGACCAATTGCATCAATCTCATCTACTGATTTTATTACTCCATACTCTGGATTTGTAATAGCATTTATTACTAGCTCTAAAGCTTCCTTGTGAGTTGGCATATCTTGTTTTATCTCAATTTCAAAATCATTAGCCGGAGTTTCATACTCCATTTTTGATCCTTCAATTCCTATTCTTTCACAAAGTCCAATTGCAAAAAGTTCTCCTGATTCAGGATTTAATAATTGGTACTTTAGAGATGAACTACCACAGTTAATAACTAAAACTTTCATTAAATTTACCACCTTAATTTTATTTTTTATTTTAATATATTTAATTAGTAAGGAGTTAAAACTCCCCACTAACTTTTTGCCTCAACCTAAATTTTCTTCTATCCAGCTTGAACCGAAGTTATTGCAGCTAAATCTACTATATCTTTAACTGAACATCCTCTTGATAAATCATTTATTGGAGCTGCTAACCCTTGAATTAAAGGACCATATGCTTCCGCATTAGCCAATCTTTGAACTAATTTATATCCAATATTTCCTGCTGCCAAATTAGGGAATATTAATACATTAGCTTTCCCTGCTACTTTGGAATTCGGAGCTTTTTTCATTCCTACTGATGCCACTAAAGCAGCATCTGCCTGTAACTCTTCTTCAAATGCAAAACTTGCATTTCTTTCTCTCAAAATCTCTCCTGCTCTTTTTACAACATCTACTGAATCATGATTTGCAGATCCTTTTGTAGAGAACGACATAAGTGCAACTTTTGGTTCTAATCCAGCTACTGTAGCTGCTGTTACAGCTGCTTCTGATGCAATGTCAGCCAATTGTTCTGATGTTGGTTCAGGAATTACAGCACAGTCTCCAAATACTAAAATCTCTCCATAAGTTTCTATATTATGTTTTAACTCCATTAAGAATACCGATGATACAGTTTTTACTCCCGGCTTTGTCCCAACAACCTGTAACCCCGCTCTTAAAACATTTGCTGTAGGTGAATCAGATCCAGAAACCATTCCAGCTACATCTCCCATTTTAACCATCATAGCACCAAAGAAATTAACATCTGTTGTCAATATTTTTTTTGCTTCTTCAGGAGTCATTCCTTTTTTTGCTCTCAATTCACAAAGTTTATCAACATATGAAGCCAATTTATCGGTAGTCTTTGGATCAATAATCTCAACACCCTCTAAAGATACTCCCAGTTTTGAAGCAAATGCTTTTATCGTCTCCACATTTCCTACCAATACTGGAGTTCCCAACTTTTCCTCAACTACCCCTGCTGCTGCTCTGATTACTCTCTCATCAGTAGCCTCAGGAAGAACTATTTTGTTTCCTAAAGTTTTTGCTTTCTCTTTAATTTGAACTATAATGCTCACTTTAAGTCCTCCTCTATTTTTATTAAATAAATTTCATATTTTTAACCATACTGTAATACTGCTCATAATTTTCAACTATATATTAACAAATTTTATATATATTTACAACAGAAATTCTATTTTTTTTAATATACTAATCAAAAATTGCTTGTATATACTCTTTACTATCAAATTCCCTTAAATCCTCTATTCCTTCTCCAACTCCTATGTATTTTATAGGTTTTTTTAGCTCCTCGGAAATACTAAATAGTATACCACCTTTTGCCGTTCCATCCAATTTAGTAACAATAAATCCTGTTAGTTTTGTCACTTCATTAAATACTCTTGCTTGAATCAAGCCATTTTGTCCAGTAGTTCCATCTAACACTAAAATAGATTCATACGACTGGTCTCCTATTTTTTTCTTTATAATATTATTTATTTTTTCTAACTCTTTCATCAGATTGTTTTTATTGTGTAATCTTCCTGCCGTATCAATAATTACAACATCTGCATTTTTATCTTCCCCTGCTTTTAAAGTGTCAAAAACAACTGCACCTGGATCAGCTCCTTGTGAATGTTTCACTATTTCTGCTCCCGCTCTTCTTGCCCATTCCTCTAATTGCTCAACTGCTGCCGCTCTAAATGTATCCGCTGCACCTATCACAACTTTTTTACCATCTTTTACTAACTTAGCAGCAATTTTTCCAATAGTTGTTGTCTTTCCAACACCATTTACTCCAACTATTAATATTACATTCATTCTTCCGGGCTGAATATCCAACTCAGTATTTTCTGTAATCAAATACCCTTCTAATACATCTTTTAATACTGGATATACATCTTCAGGTTTTTTGACTCCTCTAGCTTTTACCTCCGCTTTCAAATCTTTCACTATTTTTAATGTCATCTCAATACCAATATCTGATTGCACCAAAGTATCTTCTAACTCTTCGTACATCTCTCCATCAACTATAGATTTTCCTGTAAAAATGTTTTTTAAAGTTCCAAATAGCCCCTCTCTTGATTTGAAAAGTTTTTCCTTAAGAGATATGAAAAAACTTCTTTTTTCAACTTTTGGTTTTTCCATATACACAACTTCATCTTTTACTTCTTCATTCTCTATTGTATGTTCTTCTTTTTCTTCATCCTCTATCGCTTTTTCTACTGCTTCGTCTATTTTTTCATTCTCTTCATATTTTTGCTCTTTTATCTCCTCAAGAGATTCTATCTCCTCTTTTACTACCTCTTGCTCCAACTTTTCTTTTTGCTCTTCAATTTTATCCTCTTTTTTTCTACCGAAAAGTTTATTAAAAAATCCCATTATAGTCCTCCAAATTATTTAGAAATTATATGCCTTACAGCTAGTATCCCCATTACCGCAGCTATATTTAAGCCACTCCCATATCCTGAACTATCACCTGCTGCATACAATCCCTTTATATTAGTTTCCATATTAGCGTCTATTTTTATTCTTGTACTTCTGAATTTTATCTCTGGAAAATACAGTAACAAATCACTTGATGCGAATCCAGGTGTTATTTTGTCGTGAACTTCTATAAATTCTATGATATTGTCCAAAATTCTCTTTGGACACGCTAGAGCTATATCACCAGCTACATAGTCCTCTGTTGTCGGAATTATATTTAACCTTGCTATGGATTCATCTGTTGATCTTCTTCCCACTTTTAAATCCCCATAAGATTGCATCAATATTTTACCACCAGTCAACATAGACGACATTTTTGCTATAGCTGTTGCGTACTCAAACGGTTGCTTAAACGGTTGTGTGAATGTCTTTGTACACAATAGGGCTAAATTTGTATTTTGAGACTTTTTGTCTTTATATGCGTGTCCATTTGCTAGTACTACATCATCACTGTGTTTTTCCGCAGCTATAAATCCACTTGGATTTGAACAAAAAGTTCTCATCTTATCTTTATACTTAGTTGTATAGTATATCATCTTTGCTTCATAGAAATTTTCATTGATATCTTTCATTACTAAGTCAGGTATCTCCACCCTTACACCTAAATCAATTGCTCCCATTTCATAGGATACACCCGACTCCTCGCACATCTCCATCAGTTTCTTTGCACCACTTCTTCCGAGTCCAACTACAACATTTTTTGCAAAATACTTTTCAATTTCATCCTTTTTATTTCTTACAGTTACACCTTTTATCTCTCCATTTTCTATCAATAATCCTTCTGCTGATCTCTCAGTTAGAAACTCTACACCTTGCTCCAATAAAAAGTTCACCAATCTATTATACAACTCTCTTGATCCGTCTGTTCCCAAATGCATAGTTGGTGTATCTACTAACTGTACATTATTTTCAATACATCTTTTCTTTATCTCTAACATGACTTGATTATACTCTAAACCAGATGGTTTTTCATCAAATCCAAACTCTTTATATATATCCGCTACGTACTGAATAGTTTCGTTTACAAGCACTTTCCCAGTTAAAACATGAACATCTCCGCCTACTCTATAATCCATATTGAATTTAGAGTCTGAAAAGGCTCCTGCTCCAGAAACTCCGTAAATAATTGCACAAGTTGGACATTTCACGCATGATCCCAGCTTTTCCTTCGGACAAACTCTCTGTGTCAACATTCTTCCCTTATCTAAAACAAGAATTTTTAAATCTTTATTCTTTTTTATAGCTTCATAAGCTCCAAAAACTCCTGCCTGTCCACCACCTAAAAATATAATATCGTACATTTGTTTTCCTCCATTTATTTTCTATTGTCTGACCCAGTTTATTTTTTCTATATAGATGTCCTCTGGTAGATTGGGATGAATCTCACCCGTTCTTTGAGAATAGTTATAATTCCATCCCCCATTTTTACTTATATTTTTAAAATCTTGTACATCATAAACTTCATTTGATGCAATTATCGAGTTACTGCCGTAGGTTTTAGCCAAAGTTTTTCGCCCATAAATATCTGCAAAAGATATCTTTTGCCCATATTCATTTGTATAGTCTAAAAGATGCAAGTTCATATTTACTCCCGGCTTTGTCAATTCAGGATAAGTTCCTGTCAATTGATAATACTTCTCTAAAGCTATTCTAAGCTCCTTTGTACTTCTTACTGTTTCATCAATTTTATATGTTCCTGTTAGATCATCAATCCCTCTCATAGCAAGATATATAAATAGAATAGTCACCGCTATATTTATAATCCAATTTAAAGTAGTTATTCTCCTGTCTTTTTCCATCCTATAGAACTCCATCTTATCTTTTTGGTTTTATAAAAGCTTCCCTAACAATTATCTCTCCACCTTTTGGGGATGTTATCTCCAATTTCAAAGGTCCTCTTTTTACAGAAAGCCACCCTAGACCTTTAAATACTAACTCTTCTCCTGTCTCCACTGTATAGATTTCTACATCTTTCTCCAAAGTATTAAACTCGTCTCTACAACTTTCACATGGTGGAGTTAAAAAATCTGCTTTTTGCATCAATTCTTTCGCTTTTTCTATATTTGTTTCATGAAATGTCACATCTTTAGAAGCATATAATGAAAATATTGGTTTTAAATCATCATCATTTAAAACTCTCATTTGTATCATCCCACCAATTAAAATCACTCTATCTTCTTGAACTTTATAAGTTTTTCTTGATATTTCATTAGCTGGTATTATATTCTGATTACACTCTTGACAAACGAAATCAGAAAATCTTCCCTCCGGTATTAGTCCTGAAGTATCAATTAAAGTTATTTTTGAAAATGGAATCTCTGTTTTAACGCTTTTTAAAGTTGTCCCTGGAAATTTAGATACAGTGACCCTTTTAGCTCCTATAAGTTTATTTATAATACTTGATTTTCCAACATTCGTTACCCCTAAAACTAGAGCCTTTGCTCCATCTGGATAAAAATGTTTTATTTTTTTAAAAATACCATTTATTCCATATCCATTTTTAGAGCTAACTATAGCTATATCTAGCGGTGCAATTCCCTCCTCTCCTAACCTTCTTTTAACCCAATCAGCGACCTCGGATGGGTGTTTCTCATCCGGTATCAAATCCAATTTATTTATCACAACAATCGAATCTATCTCTCTCAAAATATCTAAAATTTCATCATCAAACGATCCCTCAAAATCAATAATATCAAATACAGGTATTGCCACATCCGCTTCTACCAAACTTTTTTTAACCTCTTCTCTATAATCCTCTTTTGTCATTTTTATAGGAATATATTGCCCATAGTTTTTTATTTTAAAACATCTTTGACAAAGTAATTCTTTACTATCACCTTCTAAAACCGACTTTGGCAAATATCCATTAGAATTTGGTTTATCCCCTTGAAGTTCAATTCCACATCCTATACACTTTTTTCTCATAAACTCTCCTTCGATTTATAATTAAGTTCTCTATCATTTTATCTCTTTAGACAACTCTTTTCTTCTTTTTTTCTCCAAAGCTTCCACATAAATTCTAGTTGAATCTAAATTTGAATGCCCTAATAATTTTTGTAATTGTAGCAAACTCATTCCATGCTCCAACATATGGACAGCAAACGTATGCCTGAAGCTATGTGGACTAATATCTTTTACTATTCCAGCTTTGATTGCGTATCTATCTATAAGTCTTCTCAAAGAACGATCTGTCAATCTTCCACCAGACCCATTGACAAAAAGTATCTCTTTTTTGTATTTAGCTCCCAATTTCTCTCTTTTAGCTGCTATATACCTTTTAAAGAAATTTTTCGCCCTCTCACTAAAAAATACTGTTCTACATTTTTTAAAACTTGTTACAATAACCTCTCTATCATCTAAATTAAAAACATCCTCCCCTAAACCCAAAAGCTCTTGTGATGTTATTCCAGTTGAATAAAGAAGCTCTATAATCAATCTATCTCTTAAACTATGATAATTCTTTAATTCTATCGCTTTTCTAAATCCTATTATTTCTTCTAGTTCAAGAGCTTCTGGAACTCCTCTATCATAACTCGGTGCCACTATTAACTGAGCTGGATTACTCTTTATCTTTCCAGTATCCTTTAAATATTTAAAAAACGACTTTAAAGATGAAATTTTTCTATTTAAAGACCTTTTTCCTATATTATTTCCCTGAAGTTCCACCAAAAACTCTCTAAAATTAAATCCGTCTATGTCAGAAATCTTTTTTAAATCATTACACTTTATAATGTATTCATTAAATCTGTATAAATCTATTCTCAATGATTTTATTGTATTTAAGCTCTTTCCTTTTGCGAACTCACAATGATATAAAAACTCTTTTATATCCCCTAATAAGTTAAGAGTGTCCATCTCAAACTCCTTTTATTTCTCTTGATTTAATTTTTCATCCAAATACTCTAAAGCTATTTTCGATATTTTATTATATTTCTCTTTTTTATCTCTTATCCTCTCATCTAAAGATTTTATTACTCCAAAATTAGGACCCATTGGTTGAAAATTTTTCTTTTCTTCTGTTATATACTTTATGATTGCACCAATTGAACTTCTGTCGTCCAATATCAATGGAGACTTTCCATTTATTTTTCTAATAATATTTGTTGCCGCCATTAATCCTGTAGCAATAGCACAAACATACCCTTCTCCACCTGTTATTTGTCCAGCAAAATATATATTTTCGTTAGTTTTTAAATTCAATGCGGGCGTCAGTAGTTTTGTTGAGTTTATAAATGTATTTCTATGCATAACTCCATATCTTACAAATTCTGCTTTCTCAAGCCCTGGTATCATTGAAAACACTCTTTTTTGCTCTCCCCACTTTAAATTTGTCTGAAATCCTACTAAGTTATATAACTTCCCATCCTTATCGTCCTGTCTTAGCTGAACCACTGCAAATTCCTCTTTTCCAGTTTTTGGATTTATCAATCCCTTCGGTTTCAGCGGTCCAAATAGCAATGTCTTAAAGCCTCTTTGTGCTATTCTCTCCACAGGCATACAAGCTTCAAATAATTTTTCCTCTTCAAAATTTTTTAAAGGGGCTCTCTCTGCTGATATTAAAGCCTCATAAAAAGCCTCATACTCCTCTTTATTCATTGGACAGTTTATGTATTCCCCTTCTCCTTTATCATATCTTGATTGAAAGAACACTTTTTCTTTATCTATTGACTCCAAAGTTACAATTGGTGCTGCTGCGTCATAGAAGTACAAATACTCTTGTTTTAATGTCTCTCCAATATTTTTAGATAGATCAACTGATGTCAATGGTCCACTTGCAACAATAACTATTCTATCTTTTGGTATCTCCTTTAGCTCTTCATTTATTATCTCTATATTCTCCATAGAATATAATTTCGCCGTTACCTTCTCCGAAAAGCCCTCTCTATCCACAGCCAAAGCCTGTCCCGCTGGAACTTTAACTTCATCCGCAATTTCAATTAGTAAAGAGCCCATTCTTCTTAACTCCTCTTTCATCAACCCAGAAGCATTTCCTAGGTGATCTCCTCCTAAAGAGTTACTACATACCAACTCAGCAAATTTTTCACTTTTATGAGCTTCAGTTGAAACTTTCGGTCTCATCTCATACAGTTTTACTTTAATTCCATTTTTTGCTAATTGATATGCTGCTTCCGAACCTGCTAACCCAGCTCCTATCACTACTACTTCTTTACCTGTCATCTATTCTCCTTTTTTATACACACAAAAGTCTCGCCCGTAGAGGCGAGTTCTTTTATCTACTCTTTTTTATTTTTTTCCAATTTTTTAATATTTTTACACTCTGGATATCCAGTACAAGCTAAAAACTTTCCCCATCTACCTCTACCTATTTTAAATGGTTTTCCACATTTCTCACAATTTCCAGCATTTTTTAAGATATCTTCCTCTTCCTTTTGAATCTTATCCATAATCCACTTTAATTGAACTATTCCATCTTTTTCTTCAATTGCTCCATTCATAAGAAGTTTTTTTACTTCTCCCGGTAAAGAAACTCTTCCATTATCCTCTTTAAAGTTCTCACTCTCTAAATAACTACCAAAACGCCCTAGTTTTAAAAGCAATCTACTTCCACTGCTCAAAAATATATCCGTTAGCTTTCCTTGCTTAACTCTTAGTTGCTCTTCTAATAACTCTTTGACTTTTATATCTCCATTTTTTATATCCTCCAGCGGAATTTCAATTCCTTTCAAAGAGTATTTTTCCTTACAATTTTCATCTATGCAACACAGATATCTTCCAAACCTTCCATTTTTCATAACCATATTTCCAGCTCCACAAGGACACGGAACATCTGAAGTTATTACCCTGTTAGCTTCCTCTTCAACCTTAACTTTATAAAGTTCTAAATCTCTTGAAAGTTTAGAATAAAAATCTTTCAAAATCTCAATCCAATCTCTTTCACCCTCTTCAACTAAATCCAAGCCATCTTCTAAAGAGGCTGTAAATTTAACATCCATGATGTCCTTAAAGTTTTTTTCCAATATTGTTTTTATCTCGTATCCTAACTCTGTTGGAATAAAACTCTTTCCCTCAACCACAACATATTCTCTTTTCTTTAGAGTCTCTATTATCGAGGCGTAAGTAGATGGTCTTCCTATTCCATCTGCTTCTAGTTTTTTTACTAGAGAGGATTCTGTCAATCTTGAAGGTGCTTTTGTCCAGTCTTCTTTTATATGCAACTTTTTTAGCGTCAAGAAATCCCCTTCATTTATTATTGGAAACTCCCCTAAAGGTAACTCCTCCTCATCTTTAAATACTTTATAGTACCCATCAAATATTATTTTATTTAAAGTTCCTCTAAATTGATAATCTCCATTTTCCAATATTATTTCAAATTGCTCATATTGCATTGCTGCTAATTGAGAAATCATAAACCTTTCCCATATAAGTTTATATAATTTATATTGATCCGGAGTTAAATCTTTTTTTATTTTTTCAGGCTCCAAGTAAATATCTGTTGGTCTTACAGCTTCGTGAGCATCTTGAATTTTTTCATCCTTTTTCTTTTTTACTCCCTCTTTACCTAGATATTCCTTTCCAAAATTCTCCATTATATAACTTTTTGCCATCTCTTTAGCTTCGTCAGATATTCTTGTCGAATCTGTTCTCATATAAGTTATCAAACCTTTTTGATTCCCATTTATACTTATACCCTCATATAATCCTTGGGCTACAGACATAGTTTTTGACGCAGAAAACCCTAAGTAAGAGGATGACAGCTGTTGTAATGTACTTGTTTTTAATGGCAATGGTGGATTCTTTGATTTTTTAGTTACTTTAGAATTGATAACTGAATACTCTGAATTTAATGTCAATTGTACATTTTTTACAACATCCTCATCTGTAACTCTCTCGAATCTCTTTCCCTCTATCTTATAAAGAGATAAATTCATTTTATTTTCAAACTCACCCTTTATATCCCAAAATTTTTCTGGAACAAACTTTTTTATCTTATCCTCTAAATCACATATTAATTTTAAAGCAACTGATTGAACCCTTCCGGCACTGGTATTTGATGATATTGACTTCCACAAAAGTGGACTTATTTCATATCCAACTAATCTATCTAGTATTCTTCTAGCTTGTTGAGCATTAACTCTATTTATATCAACTTTTCTAGGATTTTTTATAGCCTCTCTTATCGCTCCATTTGTTATCTCATTAAATTCTATTCTATTGGCTTCATTTTCATTTAATTTCAATGTTTGAGCTATATGCCATGCAATAGCTTCTCCTTCTCTATCAGGGTCTGATGCTAAATACACTTTATCTGATTTCTTGGCAAGGTCCTTTAAAGTTTTAATTACATCTCCCTTTCCTCTTATTGTTGAATAACTTGGTCTAAAATTATCCTGGACATCTACTCCAATCTTACTTTTAGGTAAATCTCTTACGTGTCCAAAGGAAGCTGTAACATGAAAATTATTCCCCAATATTTTTTCAATAGTCTTCGCTTTTGCAGGTGATTCCACTATTACTAAATTTTTTTTCGCCACTATTTTCACCCCTAATTTTCTCTATATACATTATTCGCTCTTAATTATATTAGAAATTAATAAAAAAATCAACCAAGGGGACTAAGTTTCCCACTTACAAACGTCTTCTATAGTGTCCTCCCGATAAACTTTGGATATAACCATCTATTTCTAACTCCATTAAATTACTCAATAACTCACTTGTTTCACAAGAAACCTCTCTTCTTATCTCCTCTAAATGCATTTTCGTTTTTAATACACTATATATTTTTAATTTTATTCCAATCAATCTGTTTAATTTTTTTCCCTCTTCATTTATCTTGGTCCAATTATATTCATCTAATATATCCTCACCAGACACTATTAATTTTGCCTGAGATAACTTTATTAACTTATTGCACCCCTGTGATAGTGGATATGTTATATCTCCAGGAAAAGCATAGACATCTCGCCCCTCTTCTAAAGATATACTTGCAGTTATTAAACTCCCACCTTTCAAAGAACTTTCTACCACTACTGTTCCTCTAGCCAATCCAGCTATTATTCTATTTCTTATCGGAAAATTTTTAGGAGCTGGAATTGTTCCCAGAGGAAACTCCGATATTAACAATCCCTTTTTCTCTATTTCATCTCTCAATTTAATATTAGTTTTTGGATAATATATATCTATTCCACACCCTAAAACGGCAATCGTATTGCCCTTATATTTTAACACCTCTCTATGGACCACTGAATCTATTCCTAAAGCTAATCCACTTATAATAACTACATCCCCATCCACTAAATCTTTGACTACTCTTTCACAACAAAGTTCTCCATATTTTGTCGATCTTCTTGTTCCTACAATAGATATCATTTTATTTTTACTTAAAAGTTCTATATTTCCTTTATAAAAAAGAAAAAGAGGAGGCTTCGCTATATTTTTTAAACTATCAGGATATCTATAATCATTGATACTTATTAACCCTATCCTATTTCGCTCCAAATAATCCATTACCTCCAAGTATCTTTCACATTGCTTTGATTTTTCTATCAACTGGGTATCATCTATAGTTAAATTTAATGTGTTTATAAATTTATCTAAATTAGTAAAAATATCTTTATAACGTTTATTATTTGCCATTAAAGCTCTTATCTTACTACTTTTTAAACCTATTAATTTTAATCGATACCACTCCATCTGTCACCTCTCTTATCTAGAATATGTAGATGTTAACATATTGCTAATCTCTTTTGACTGTGGATACAATCTTTTTCCCTCTTGTAAAATTTCTCTCGCTTTTTCTGTTTTCTTTTCAGCTAAATAGATATCTCCCAAAGCTAAAAATCCCTCTATACTTGGGGAATAGTTCATATATATTTGTATATCGTCTATCGCTTTGTTGTATCTACCTAAATTCCTATATGCTAAACCTCTTCCTAAGTAAGCCTCCTTCATACTTGGCTCCTCACTAATTGCAACACTATAAAAATCAATTGCTTTGTTATAATCTCCTATGAACCTATAGCTTGTTGCTGCTCCAAACAGATTTCTAGAACTATCTATGTTACTACTAAAAATTTGTGCTGCTCTTTCATACTTTCTATTTCTAAAATATTGATCCCCTAAGTAGAAAATTTGATTCTCATTTCCACTTATAGAATTTATATAACTTTTAAAATACTTCTCATACTCTTTCAAAAGAACTGCTGCTTTATCTCTATCATCTTCTCTTGCAATTTGACTTTCTAAACTCTGTATATATGCTGGTCTTTGGTCACTTAAAGCTATTAAACTAAGAAAAAGAAATAACATTCCCATAAACTTTTTCATTTTAGATAATCTCCTCTACTTTACTAATTATTTTTCCATTCTTTACAATTGTTTCAATCGAATCCCCAATCTTTAACTGAGAACTTTCTTTTATTACAGTATTTCCTACTTTAGTTATACTATAACCTCTTTTTAAAATATTTAAAGGGTTTAAAGCAATTATTTTTTCTGTACATACCTCTAACACATGACTTTTATTTTTATGTATTTTTTGTATACACTTTTCCAACTTTTCCTCTTTTAAAATTAAAATTTGATTTTTTTCCTCTATGGTTTTAAAAAAATTTTTTAGGATATAATTATTCTGTAATTGAATTACTTCATCCTTTTTCTTCCGTATTAATCTATTGATACTTTCTTTCAATCTTTTTTCTTTTTCCAGTAATTGCTTTTCTATCTCTTTTTTTACCGGTATAGATATCTCTATCGCTTGAGTGGGAGTGGCAGCTCTAACATCTGCAGCTAAATCGGAAAGTAGGTTGTCTATTTCATGACCTACAGCTGATATTATTGGTTTTTTACTTTGAAAAAATGCTCTTACTACCTCCTCTTCATTGAAAGCCCATAGGTCCTCAACACTTCCTCCACCTCTACCAGCAATAATTATATCTATTTCTGGTATTTTATTTAAAATCTCAATTCCTCTTACAATCTCCTCTTTAGCTCCGACTCCCTGAACTTTAGCTGAAAATATATATATATCTATATTTTCAAATCTTTTTCTCGTTGTATTTACTATATCATGAAATGCCGCTCCTGTATATGCGGTTACCACTCCTATTGCTTTTGGATATTTGGGTAACTCTTTTTTGAACAGAGGTGAAAACAATCCCTCTTGCCCTAAAGCTTTCTTTAGTTGCTCCAATTTTGCAAACATCTCTCCAAGTTTATCTTCCTTTTGTACGTGGCGAACTAAAATTTGAAAGTCACCTCTAACCTCATAAAAACCAACATCACCAAATATTTTTACAGAATCTCCCTCTTTTAAATCTTCAGCTATTCTCTTAAATTTGTAATTAAATGCCGCACATTTTATCTGACTCTGTTTATCTTTTAAAGTAAAATACAGGTGACCACTTTTGTAATAGGTCACTCCTGAAAGTTCCCCCTTTAAAAAAAACTCTTGAAAACTTGGGTTTTCATCTATATACCCCTTTACCATCCGATTGAACTCTGTCACAGTATAAATTCTTTCTTCCATAGTTCATTCACTCCTACATCTCTAACAACATCAATTTTAACTTATTCATCTCATCTCTTTTTTCTATAGCCTCTTCAAAATTTAACTCTTCAGACAATACCTTTATCTCCTTGACTAATTTCTTTATCTCCTTTTCAATATCCTCTTTACTAGTGAAATGCTTAGTTTCAACTAACTTTTCCTCCTCTAGCTCCCAATTGAATACGGATTCCGAAATCTCTCTTAAAATTGTTTTAGGCTCTATACTATTTAATAAATTATATTCTCTTTGTTTTTTTCTTCTTCTCTTTGTTTCTTCCATTGCGTATGCCATGGACTCTGTTATGACATCACCGTACAATATAACTCTTCCATCCACATTCCTAGCTGCTCTTCCTATGGTCTGTACCAAAGATCTCTTGCTCCTCAAAAATCCCTCTTTATCTGCTTCTAAAATAGCCACCAGTGATACTTCCGGTATATCAAGCCCCTCTCTTAATAGGTTTATTCCAATTAAAACATCAAATTCACCTTTTCTCAGACCTCTTATAATCTCTACTCTTTCTAAAGTATCTATATCTGAGTGCATATATTTTACTTTAACACCTAAAGTTATATAATATTCAGTTAATTCCTCAGCCATTTTTTTAGTTAAAGTAGTTATCAAAACCCTTTCCTTTTTTAAGACATTTTTTCTAATCTCTTCTAAAAGATCATCCACTTGATTTTTAGTTTCTCTAACTTCTATAATGGGATCTAAGATTCCTGTTGGTCTAATGAGCTGTTCCGCTATATGTCCATCAGATTTTTCTATTTCAAAATCTCCAGGAGTAGCCGAAACAAAAATTGTTTGACCACAATTCTCTCTAAACTCTTCAAATGTTAAAGGTCTATTATCCAAAGCAGATTTTAATCTAAAACCATTTTCAACTAAAGCAGTTTTTCTTGCCCTATCTCCATTGTACATCCCCCTTATTTGAGGAACTCCAATATGCGACTCATCTATATATACAATAAAGTCTTTAGGAAAATAGTCCATCAATGTATCTGGTTTATCTCCCGGATTTTTATGAGTTAAGTATCTTGAATAATTTTCAATCCCTTTACAATATCCCACTTCTCTTATCATCTCTAAATCATATTCTGTTCTTTGTTTCAATCTTTGTGCTTCTAAAAGTTTCCCCATCTCTTCGAAATCTTTAACCTCTTTTTTTAAATCTTTTCTTATCTCCTCTATAATTCTCTCCTGCTCCCCTTCTTCCGTTACATAATGAGTCGCTGGAGATATCGCAATTCTTTCTAAATTTCTTTTTAATTTCTGTCCTGTCAATGTGTTAATCTCAGAAATTTCTTCAATTTCATCTCCCCAAAATTCGATCCTATACCCATTTTCCATATATGATGGATATATATCTATAACATCTCCTTTTACCCTAAATTTTCCTCTTTCAAAAGCAATGTCATTTCTCTCGTATCGTAATTCTATCAATTTTGATATCAATTTTTTTCTGCTGTATCCTGTTTTTTTATCTATTGCTATTGTTAAATTCTTATAAGTTTCTGGGGATCCAAGTCCATAAATTGCGGATACCGAAGCTACAATTATGACATCTTTTCTATTTATTAGAGCAGCTGTTGCCGCATTTCTAAATTTATCTATTTCATCATTGATAGAAGAATCCTTCTCTATATAGGTATCTGTAGTAGCTATGTATGCCTCTGGTTGATAATAATCATAATACGAAACAAAATATTCTACTGCGTTCTCTGGAAAAAAACTTCTATACTCGGAAAATAGTTGTGCCGCTAATGTTTTATTAGGAGCTAATATCAATGCTGGTCTACCACTCTCTTTTATAATATTAGCTATTGTAAAAGTTTTCCCTGATCCAGTTACCCCCAGCAAGGTTTGATCCTTTATGCCTTCATCCAACCCTCTAATCAATTTTTTTATAGCTTCTGGCTGATCTCCTGTTGGACTATATTTTGAATTTAATTTAAACATCTTTGTGACACCTCCATTAAAATAGGGAGAGGTAACTCCTCTCCCTTAAAGTATCTCTAATTATCATTTAAAAAAATTGGAGTCTCAATTTTTAATATGTTTTTTCTCCCCTTGCTAGCCTCTATTAAAACAATACTAGAATCTTTATTCTTTGAATAATGAACAAATTTAACTCTTTTAACAGAAAATCCATTTTTTATAAGTTCTTCTGAAATTTCTAAAAATCTATAGCTTTTATGTACCATAAAGAGCTCGCCCCTCGGTTTTAATAATCTTCTAGCATTTGCTATAAACTCTTTTAAATTGAGTTTTATTTCATGCCTTGCAACACTCTTTATATCTTGACTATTAATCTCCTTGCCATCTAAAACCATATAGGGGGGATTTGAAATTATATAATCATAGGTATTTCCTTCTCGAATATCCTTTACATCCATGTTTATAATTTCTATTCTATCCTCTAATCCATTTCTTTTTACATTTCTTAGAGCTAAATCTGCAACTTCTTTTTGAATCTCAACCGCTTTTATCTTTGATACTTTATTTTTAGCACATAATAATACCGGAATTATACCGTTTCCTGTTCCAATTTCCAATATCTTAGAGTTTTTATTTCCATTGAAAAAATTAGCCAATAAAACTGCGTCAGTTCCAAATCTGAATCCTTCTTTCTTCTGAATTAAAGTGTACCCTTCACAAATAGTGGCTATATCTTCATTTTCAAAAATCATCTCTTTTTTACTACTCCTTTTCTAAAACCTTATGTTGTAGCTCCTCTGTCGACAAAACATTCTGTAATTTTTTTGCTTCTTTTTTATTAAACTTTATCTCGTCAATAAAAACTTTCATAATTCCTTTTCCTTCAACATCTACATATAAGAATCCATTCAATGGACTTATACTTGTTACTTTTCCATCTCCTTTTGGAGTCTTAACAAGTTGATTTACCGCAGGATAAATTCTTAAAGCCTCTTCATATTGTTTATATTCGTAGTTGATACAACAAAGTAACCTTCCACATACACCCGATATTTTCGTTGGATTTATTACTAAACCTTGATCTCTAGCCATCTTTATCGATACTGAATCAAACTTATTTATAAATGTTCTACAACATAACTCTTTTCCACATACACCTATATTCCCAAGTATCCTTGCTTCATCCCTAACACCAATCTGCCTTAGTTCTATTCTCAGCTTAAATATATTTGCTAAATCTTTTACTAAATCTCTAAAATCAATTCTGCCTTCAGCTGTAAAATAGAATATCAACTTTGTTTTGTCAAAAGTGTACTCTGTCTCTATTAATTTCATAGGTAATTTATGATGATTAATTCTTTCTTTACAAATCTTAAATGCCTCTCTAGCCTCTTTTCGAAGAACCTCATATTTATCAATTTCTTCTTCACTAGCTTTTTTTATTACTGGTTTTAATGGTAATACTAATACTCTTTCAGGAAGTTGCATTGGTCCACCATAAACAATCCCAATCTCTTTCCCTCTGACAGTGTCCACTATCACCTTGTCTCCCTTTTTGTATTCCACTTCATCTACGATCTCAAAACTGTATCTCTTTTTAGTAGTTTCAAACATCACTCCCAATATATTGTACAATCTATTTGGATCTGATACTATCTCTTCTTGAACTTCCTCTTTTATTACAATCTCATCTATATTTTTATCTATATCTAAATTTCCTTGTGTCATATAACCTCCTACGAAAATCTCAACACTCTATATTATAAAGTATATCATATTTTTCATCTTTTAAAAATTTATTTTACATAATTTAATTGTTCTCTAACAACCTCTTCTAAATTGTCAATAGACGAAAAATTTAATTCTAAATTTATATACTTTAAGTTTGGCAATACATTCAGTATTGATTTTAAATTTCCTTTATAAATTTTATGAGGATCAAGTTTTTTCATATGTTTCCATTCAATTTTAAATTTTTCCTTCCTGTCTCCTTTTTCCCAACTCTCTATCTCATCAGAAAAATCTTTTTCTGAGTAATTAATAAAATCTATTGCATTTATATGAACACCATACACAAATTTACCTAGTTCTCTCAACTCTTTAATTTTTTTTAGAATATATCGGTCTGCATCTTGAAAATTATTTATATTTTTTTCTGTACATATCATATGGGATAAATCCAAAAGAAAACCTTTATTTTCATATTTAATTTTCTCAAAAAAATATTTTGTTAATCCATAGTCTTTAAGCGTCAACCCCGGCCATGGTAGATTTTCAAAAAGGAGTAATGGTCCCTCTCCTTTAAAAACTTCATTTACTATTTTTGATGTTTCATCCAATACTTCCATAGAAGTATAATCATAGTCAAATGTAAAAATATCCTTAGGTCTCACGTGTGAAACATGAAAAACTAAATACTTCGCCCCTATTTTTTTTGCATCTTCAAACTGCTTTTTAAAAGTTTCAAGTAAAATATTTTTTTTTAAAGAACGATAATAGTTTAATACCCCCTCATCATTATAAAAATCTTCTCTAACTTTCTCTCTCTCCTCTTTCCAAAACTCTAACCAAGTAGGGTAATATAGCAAATGTACTCCTTTTATAGGATACTTTTCATAGCTTTCTAAGGGCACATGATCTCCTATTATCGTCTCTATCCCAGTCACTCCCTCTTTTTCTAACGCTTCATATATCTTGAAAAATTTCTTTTCCTCTCCATTTTTTGGAACAAAACTAAAACCTATCATTGTGAAAGCACTTCCTTTATCTGTCTTAAAGATTTTAAAACTCTTGGTGATGGTCTGTTGATACCCTCATCTATAACATATATTCTCCCATTTTTTACAGCATCTATCTCCTGCCATTCAGCTCTATTTTTTATCTCTTCAACAATCTCCTTTCTATCCTCTCCAATAAGTATAACTTCAGGATTTTTTTCAATAACAGATTCCAAAGTTGGTGAAATCCATCCCTCTTGATCTCCAAATATATTATGTCCACCAGCATTTTCAATGACATCATTTAAAAATGTTTTATTTCCAGTTGTGTATATTGGATTATTTAAAATTTCAAAATATACCCGTTTTTTTGATATTTTATTCTGTATTACTAATTTCTCCAACTCTTTTACATATCTATTTTTTAAAATATCACTTTTTTCATTTTCATTTAAAAGGCTTCCTATCTCATCTATCGAATTTTTGACCTCCTCCAAAGATTTTGGTGTTTTCATCACGTAGATAGGAATTCCTATTTCATCAAATACCTCTAGACTCTCTTTCCCTTTAGACAAACTATGTTGAGAGGTTATAACCAAATCTGGCATTAAATCAATTATTCTCTCTTCGTTCAATCTATCTGTGTTCAAAACTCCTTTTCCCTCTAACTCTTTAGATATTTTCTCAGAATATATATCTACTCCCAACAAAATATTAACTAATCCCATATCCACTATTATCTCCGTGTTGGATGGAACTGTCGAAATTACTCTCTCCACTTTTTTAGAAATTTCAACCTCTCTTCCAATGCCATCTACAAATATCTTTGAATATCCCACTGAAAATACGACTATACTTAATACAAATATTTTTCTTAACATTGTCCACCTCTTTTATAAAAAATGCTCTTTCCATATCTTGAAAAGAGCATTTTCTTAATTAAAAACTGTATTTAAAACCTATGTAATAATTTCTTTCTGGTGCTGGGTAATAGTTACGAATTTTACTGTAACTACTGTATCCTACATAATCATAGTATTTTTCATTAAAGAGATTATTAATTCCTGCATTTATAACTAATCCATCTTGAAAATTATACATAAAAGTCAATCCACTTAATAAGTAACTGTCAATCTTTTCTCTTTCGTTAGCTTCATCATTGCTATCATAAGCTTTTCCGTAATATTCCCAAGAGTTATTTACACTCAATTTCTCATTAAATCTATAGTTAAAATTTAAAACCCCTTTAATATTTGGAATACCTGGAATATCTTTCCCCTCTTTAAACTCCGTTTTCATATAAGTTATTGATTCTGAAACTGTCAATTTATCGAAATAGTGCTCTAAAGAGAATTCAACTCCTTTTCTTTTACTTGTTCCATCTAAATTCCTATTTTTATTAAACTCATCATTTTTATTTGCTCCATAAAAAATTTCATTTTCTGTTTCTATATAAAACACTGAAGTTGAAATATACGTATTTCCTAAGAAATCTTTCATTCCAATTTCATAAGTTTCTGTCTTTTGAGGATTAAATTCTCCGTCCCAAAAATTTAGCTCGTCAGTATTTGGCGCCCTAAATCCTTTTGTATAACTTATATATGTAGAACCTGAGTCTGAATATAGATAACTTCCTGTAAGCTCTATCGCATCTTCTTTGAATTTCTTTGTTGTAAGTGTATCTCTTTTATATTCAATATCTTGTTTTCTATATCCTTGAGTAAATCTGAACTTATCAATCGTATAACTATTTACTACAAACCCACCTAGAGAGTTCTTTTCAGATTTTCCATTTCCATAAGCAAAATCTTTCGTCTCTCCCTCATAAATATCTCCACCAAATACAACATAGCTATCATCTAAATATGAGTATTTAAGTTGTGGTTTTAAATATTTAACCTCTGTCTTATAGTTACTTCCATTTGAAGAGTAATTTTCATGAGCATACCTTCCTAATAATTTGAACTCTAAATCAGAATTTATGTTATATAGATAATCTCCTACAAAATTATTTTTCTCTGTTTTTCCATCAATTCTCCACGCATTTGGGTTGGAGTGTGTTCTATCCTCATTAACTTCATCCTTGTTTAACGCTCCCGGCGCTTTAAAATCATTCTTTGAGTAGTTATATTTAACTTTTAACTCCCCTTCATCAAGTTTATATCTGCTTCTAAACCCAAAGCTTTCCAAATTATCTTTAGAATAGTCTCTATATCCATCTTTTTCTCTTCTCAAATAATCTACTTCTACTAAAAATCTTTCTCCTATTTTAGTACCGTATGTAACTTGCTGTTTTTTTAATCCATACGATCCTATCTCACTATTCAAACTTCCATAGTTTTTCCTATCTTCTGGTGCTTTTGTTATAATATTGATTGTTCCACCAACCGCTCCATCTCCATATAAAACCGATCCTCCAGAAGGTATCACCTCAATCCTTTCAATACTATTAACTGGTATATTACTTGTTTGATATCCAGATAAATCTATTGAATTAATTGGTGCTCCATCAACCAGTACTATAACATTTGATTTTGCTGTTGCCCCCTGACCTCTTACATCAAAAGCAGCGTCTGTCCCACCCATCTCTTTTACAATGACACTTGATACCAATTTTAAAGCTTCTGCTACTGTTTTAGCTCCTCTTTGTGTTATCTCTTCGCCTGTTAATACAGTTACATTTCTAGGTATACTTGCCACCGTTGTTTCCGTATTCTCACTTGTTATAACACTCTCATCTAGCTTTATAACCTTTTCTTGTCCCATTGTTAAAGTAGATGCAAGAAGTAAACCAATAATATAAAATCTTTTTTCCATTTAATTTAATCCTCCCAAATCTGTCACTCGCAGTTTATTTTATGGCAGGTATCCTGACTCAACTTCCTCCTCCAATAGCCCTTCCCAGTTTCCCAGTGGTTCATCTATTTTTGTCCGTTTTACAGTGGCGTGACCGTTTAAGCTTCTCACTTAATTCCCTTTTAATTTATAAAACCATAACGCCTTATTATACTATAAATACTTTATTTTTAAAAGTTTTAAACAATAAATGAACAATATATATTTTAAATTAACCTTGATTTATTTATATTTTTTTAGTACAATTTTAATAAAGTTTTTGAGGAGAGTTGTATGAAAAATATTATTCCAGGTTTTTTCTATATTTTTGACACTCCATTTGGTTTACTTAAAATCGAAGAATTAAATCATGAAATTATTAAGATTGAGCTCAATAATCCTACTTCAAATAGAACTTTTAAACTTACGAGCTCTTTAGCTCAAGCTTCTAAGGAGATTTTGGAATTTCTAAATGGACGTCGTAAAGAATTTACTTTTAAAATAAATCCCATTGGAACAGAGTTTCAAAAAAATGTTTGGAAAGCTTTACTCGATATTCCATACGGTGAAGTTAAAACATACAAAGATATTGCTATCGCTATCGGTAATCCTAAGGCGTGCAGAGCGGTAGGTTTAGCAAACAATAAAAATCCTATTCCCATAGTTATTCCTTGCCATAGAGTTATTGGCTCCAATGGCAAATTGACTGGATATGCCTATGGCTTATCTCTAAAGTCTCATCTACTAAATTTAGAAAAGGGTGCTAAGTAACTTTGCACCCTACACTAACTATACTTTTAAAAATCACTTTTTCTACTATATAAACTGTGATTAAGTTACTAAAAAATCCTGGTAATAGTTCATACATATAACTGTCTAACCCCAAAACTTTCCACATTAAAAATACAAACATTCCAACCAAAATTCCTGCCAGAACACTTTTATTATTCACATTTTTAAAATAAAGTACCGATATTATTGCTGGTCCAAATATTGTTCCAAACCCTCCCCAAGCATAAGCGACCAATGATAATACTTTAGCATTTTGATTTAGCGCAAATAGTAGTGCCAACAAGGCTATCACTACTACACACAGCCTTCCAACCCACATAATTTCTTTATCAGAAACATCTTTTTTCATATATCTATAAAAGTCTTCTGTTAAGGTAGTTGATGAAACTAACAGCTGGGAATCTATTGTTGACATAATTGCAGATAGAATTGCAGCTAATAAAACTCCCGCTACCCAAGGATTAAATAGCTCTTTTATCATATAAATAAATATTTTTTCTGCATCCCCTCCCAATTCTGTAACATTTCTAAAAAGAGAAATTCCCAAAAGTCCAATCGCTATTGCCCCAACTAAAGAAATAATTACCCATATCATGGCTATTCGTCTAGATTTTTTTAACTCTTTTACATTCTTTATACTCATAAATCTGACTAAAATATGAGGCTGTCCAAAGTACCCTAGTCCCCATGCCAATGAAGATAATATTCCTAAAATTCCTATACTTTCTCCATTCTGTTTAAATATATCCAATGAAATTCCTTTTAACTCAATTCCTTGTTTAATTGTTTCCATGTCTCCAATTTTATAATAAGCAGCCAAAGGAACCGCTATTATAGCTATAAACATCAAAGCACCTTGAAAAAAATCTGTCCAACACGAAGCCAGATATCCCCCCATAAATGTATACATAACTATTGTCACTGTACCCACTACAACGGCAACTTTATAATCGATTCCAAGTATCGATTCAAATAGTTTTCCTGCTGCGACCAACCCAGAAGATGAATAAATTGTGAAGAAAAACAGTGTTCCTAAAGCTAAAACTTTCCTTATTGTTCCTTTGTCATCTTTTAATTTTTTTTCTAAAAAAGTTGGTAAAGTCATTGTATTTTCTATTTCAGTTTCGACTCTAAGTTTTGGAGCTATAAACTTCCAATTCAAATATGTTCCCACCGTTAAACCTACTACAACCCAAATTTGTCCAAATCCCGAAAGATATACTGCCCCTGGTAATCCCATTAATAACCATCCACTCATATCACTAGCTTGTGCCGATAGTGCAGTTACCCAACTGCCAACTCCTCTACCACCTATCAAATACTCCTCAGAACTGGAAGTCTTTCCATAAAAATAAATTCCTACTCCTATTAAAAATAACAAATATGTTCCAAATGTAATAAATGTTTCTATTCCTATCATTTTATACTCCTCCCAAATTTTTAATAAAAATAAAAAAGAGTCACCTAAGCACAATTTTGTACCTAAGTGACCCTTATTAAAAGAATCCTATAAAAATAATCTTCTATTGAAAGTTATTTCCCCTTAGATACAGATCCAAAATCGTAACACAAAATGGACCTGTATCTAAACATAAACTAATGCTTAAAACACAAATCCCTATCTAGGGGGGATGGGTTGTCTATTCACATTATTTGAAATAACTTGATTTTTTTTCATCAGAACTCTCCTTTAATTTTTTATTTTCATTATAGTAACATATGAAAATAAATTTGTCAAATTTTATTTCCAAGTCAATATTCCATCTCGAGAATTAAAAACTTTTGTAAATCCCTCTTCCAGAAGAATTAAAGCTGCAGCTTTTGATCGAACTCCACTTCTACAAAAAGTTATATAAGTTTTCTCCTTATCTAACTCTATAATTCTTTCCTCTAACTCATGAAGTGGTATGTTTAAACTATCTTCTACCGATTCTTCCCAGTACTCATCCTCTGTTCTAACATCCAAAAGTACCGTTTTTTCCTCTTTTAATAGAGTCTTCACCTCTTCTTGATTCAATGTCTTATATTTTCTCATAATTTTTTCCTAATTGAATAGAGGTTTAATCTCTTCTATCCAAGCTTTTATTCTATCAGGTGTTTCGTTATCTTGATTACTTTCATCTAAAGCAAGACCTACGAACTTGTTGTCTATAACTGATTCAGTTTCTTCATAGCTATATCCTTCAGTTGAAGTAAATCCAACAACTTTTGCCCCTTTATCTATAACTGCATCATACAGTTTTCTCATCGCCCCTGCATATGATTCACCAAATGCAAATTGATTTCCCACACCTACTATTCCTACTATCTTATTAGTAAAATCTAAACTTTTTAACTTGTCGTATACATTTTCCCAATCTTTTTGTAACTCTCCAACTCCATAAGTTGGTGAAACTAAAATTAGATTTTCAAGATTCTCCATCTCATCAATCCCATTTGCTACATCAAAGACTTCGTACTCCTCTCCTCTTAAATAAAACTCTATCTCATCAACTATTCCAGCTGTTATTCCTGACGTTGTTCCATAAAAAATTCCTATTTTTTTCATAATCAATTTCCTCCTAAATTTTTTAAGCCTGTTATATCCTTTACTACCTCACTTGCTATTATTAAACCTGCTACGGATGGTACAAAAGATATGCTTCCTACATTACACTGTTTCTCTCTATTATTTTCTAAATTACTAGGTTTCATAGGTAACTCTTTTGAAAAAACTACCTTTACCTTTTGAATTCGTCTCTTTTTTAATTCCGATCTCATGACCTTTGCTAAAGGGCAGACAGATGTCTTTGATATATCAGCCACTTCTAACATTGTTGGATTTATTTTATTTCCAGTTCCCATTGACGAAATAATTGGAATTTTTAACTCCTTTGCTATAGTTATTAAATCTAGTTTCGCTGTGATAATATCTATTGCGTCAACAATATAACTATATTTTTTGTCACCTGAAAAAAATATATCTCTTTTATCTTTAAAGAATTTTTCTTTATAAGCAGTTATCTTAATATTTGGATTTATAGATAAAGCTCTTTCTTTTATTAGTTCAACTTTATCTCTCCCTACACTATTCTGAGTAGCAATTATTTGTCTATTGAGATTTGTTATATCAACTGTATCAAAGTCAACAACCGTTAACTCTCCAACACCTGCTCTAACTAAGGCTTCCACTACGAATCCTCCCACTCCTCCCACTCCAAATACAACTACATGAGAGTTATTTAACTTATTTAGATTTTCTACACCTATTAACAGCTCTGTTCTTTGAAAAATCATCTATATACCAACCTTTTTTATTCTTTACTAATTACATAAAGATTATATACTAAATGAATATAAAATACAAGTTTTTCTTTATAAACTCTTGACATTTTTTCTCAATTTATGTTATATATATTTTATTAGCCACAATATATGTGGAGTGCTATTTTTAAGGGAGGATACAATGAAAAAAGAAACAAAAGTATTTCAAGCTGAAACTAAAGAACTTTTAAATCTTATGGTACACTCTATTTACACTCATAAGGAGATTTTTTTAAGAGAACTTATCTCAAACGCTAGTGATGCCACTGATAAATTAAAATTTAAAGCTCTTACAGATACTCACATTTTAGATTCTTCTGAAGAACTTTGCATAACTATTGTTCCTAATGAGGAGTTAAAAACTCTAACTATCACTGATCATGGAATAGGTATGACTTTTGAAGAAGTTGTAGAAAATATTGGAACTATTGCTAAATCTGGATCAAAAGCTTTTTTGAATTCATTGGAAGAAGCTAAAAAAAATAATGACTTAAATATAATCGGACAATTTGGAGTTGGATTTTATTCTGCATTTATGGTCGCTGATAAAATTGTATTAGAAACTAAATCACCATACTCTGATAAAGGAGTTAGATGGACATCTACTGGTGAAGGAAGTTATGAAATTGAAGAGATTGATAGAACAGAAAGAGGAACTTCTATCACTTTATATCTAAAAGATGAGGAAGATGATAAAGAATTCCTAAATGAATATAAAATAAAAGGGCTTGTTAAAAAATATTCTGACTATGTTAAATATCCAATAATGTTAAACAATGAAAGAATTAACTCAACTAAACCTATTTGGAAAACTCCAAAAGATGAATTAAAAGATGAGGATTATAACGAGTTTTATAAATCTACTTATCATGACTGGCAGGACCCTCTTTTTCATTTTAACTTTAATGTTCAAGGAAATTTAGAATACAATGCTATTCTATTTATACCACAAGTCCCACCTTATGATCTTTATACAAGAGAGTATAAAAGAGGACTTCAACTATATACTAAAAATGTTTTTATAATGGATAAATGTGAAGAATTAATCCCACAATATTTTAACTTTATAAAAGGATTAGTTGATACAGATGATTTATCTCTTAATATATCAAGAGAAATTTTACAAAAAACTCATCAACTAAAAGCTATCTCTAAAAACTTAGAGAAAAAAATTATAAGTGAATTTGAAAAATTGCTATCTACTGATAGAGATAAATACATTAAATTCTGGGAAGTTTTTGGAAAACACATTAAATTTGGTGTTCACGAAAACTTTGGATTGAACAAAGATAAATTAGAAAATCTTCTTCTTTTCAAAAGCTCTAAAAATTTAGAATACACCTCTTTAAAAGAGTATGTAGAAAGAATGAAAGAGGATCAAAAGGATATCTACTATGCAGTTGGAGAGAATATAGATATACTTCAAAGAATGCCAAAAGTTTTAAACGTTCTTAATAAAGGATTTGAAGTTTTATATCTTACAGAAGGAGCGGATGAATTTGCTTTAAAAGCTATGAATTCATTCCAAGAAAAACCGTTTAAATCAGTCAACGAAGTTACTTTTGAAACTGAAAAAGAGAAGGAGGAGCTAAAAAAACTTGCTGAAATAAATAAATCCCTTCTTGCTAAAATAAAAGAAACTTTAAAAGATAAAGTTACTGAAATAAAATTAAATCCTGAACTTGGGGATAGTTCTGTTTCCCTTTCATCTAAAGGTGAAGTTTCTTTAGAAATGGAAAAACTTCTGTCACAAATCCCAGGTAATGAAGGAGTTAAAGCTGAGAAAGTTTTAGAAATAAATCCAAACCATCCTCTATTTAATAAACTTCAAAATGCTTCCGAAGCTGAGTTAAAAGATTTATCGGATATTCTTTACAGCCAAGGACTGTTGGTGGAGGGATTCACTCTTGAAAACCCATTAGATTTTGTTACAAAATTAAATAACATTTTAAGTAAGTAAAATAGGGAAGAGGCTAATCCTCTTCCCTATTTTTATACACTTTTTATTATTCCCATTTTATAGCAGTGCAACAATTTCTTTAACTCTTTTACTTGGCTCTCTAGCTCTTTTCCCACGTCTGTATCTCTTACTTTCAATCTCTCTTTCTTACTATCTACAATCTCTGTTGTGGATTGAAAATCTAAACATTTTTCTACAGACTCCCCAATATTTTCAAAAGGCTTATGACAAACTAAACGCTTCCCATGTGAGTTGAATATCAATGTATAACCTGCTATCCCCGTTGTAGATTGATATGCTTTTGAAAAACCTCCATCTATAAGTATTAATTTCCCCTGTGCTCTTATTGGAGTTTCTCCTTTTCTGACCTTTACTGGAACATGACCATTTATTATATGGGAATATTCATCCAATATTCCAAACTCTTTCAATATTCTATCCGCAACCTCTTTATTTTCAAAAAATTCATAGTAATAATCGTAATTCTCTTTGTGACTATCTTTATCCAAGAAAAAATATCTTTCAAAAGTTCTCATTCTATCTTTTCCAAAAAGTGGTGAATCTTTTCCACACCAGAGATACCATATGAAATCTTTACCTTGAATACTATTTTCATCATAATATCCCTCTCTACAAAGTTGATCACATCTTTCCAGTAATCTCTTTCCAGCATATTTTTTTCCAAAAATATCCACCTCTCTAAAGCCACCTCTTTCATCTAATGGTATACATCCGTGAAACAGAAGATTCGAATTTCTTTTTAAATATATACTTCCCTTTTCCAATAAAAATTTTATATGTTCTTGAAGTTTTTCACTATTTTTAAAACTTCTTATCAATCCATCCACCACTTCTTTTTCTCTTTCGTTTAGAGCATAAAGGTTATTTCTATTCAAAGTTAAATGTGAATCGTCTAACCTATGTAGTAAAAGCCTATCCTCCATATTAAAAGTTGGATTTCTTTTTATCACTTCACCTTCCAACTTGAATTGAATAATTGAAATAGCTTTGTGCATTTTTGATAACAATTCATCATCACTGCTTTTATCTTTTGATTTTGGTTTAAATTCAACGCATAAATCCTTTGCATAAAACTCCATAGCTAAAGTTGCCAAAGGTAATAAATTTATTCCATATCCTTCCTCCAAAATCTCTCTATTTGAATATCGAAGAGATATTCTAATAGCATTTGCTATACAAGCTCCATGACCACAAGCTGCACCTACCCATAATATATCATGATTTCCCCATTGAATATCTACATTATGATATTTCATAAGTTTATCCATTATTTTATGTGGATATGCTCCCCTATCATAAATATCTCCCACTATATGCAATGTATCTACAACCAATCTTTGAATAAGCACACTTACGTTTATTATAAACTCTTTTCCTCTGCCTATCTCTATTATAGTATTTATAATCCCCTCTATATAATCTTTTTTATTTTTCTCTTCAGCACGCTCATATAAAAGTTCCTGGATAATATAGGAAAACTCTTTTGTCATAGCTTTTCCCACTTTTGACCTTGTATACTTAGAGGAAACTACTTTCAAAACTTTTAATATTCTCGGTATAGTTTTTTTATACCACTTTTCCATATCTTCACCTAAAGATTGAATCAACTCTATCTTTTCCTTGGGATAATAGATTACTGTTGCCAATTGATTTTTTTCCTTTTCTGGTAAATTTATAAATATATTTTCTATTTTTTCTTTTATTACACCTGAACAGTTTTTTAAAACATGATTAAAAGCTTCATACTCTCCATGTATATCACTTATAAAATGTTCTGTTCCTTTTGGTAAAGACAAAATTGCTTCTAAATTTATTATCTCCGTGGCTGTTTCAGCAATTGTTGGAAAATTTTTAGCTAAAAGCTTCAAATATTTTAGCTCTTCCTCTTTTATATTCATATCAACTCATCCTTTTTAGTACGGCACTTTGTGCTGATGCAACTATTGCAATTGGAACCCTAAATGGTGAACAACTAACGTAATTAAATCCCAATTCGTCAAAATATTCTATACTCTTAGGATCACCACCATGCTCTCCACAAACCCCTATTTTTATATTTGGTTTTACACTTTGACCTAGCTCTTTAGCTAAAACTATTAATTTCCCGACTCCACGTGTATCTATCGATTGAAACGGATCTCTTTTCATTATATTTTTAGCTTTATAATGATCTATAAATTTTATAGAGTCATCTCTTGAGATTCCATAGGTTGTTTGAGTTAAATCATTAGTTCCAAATGAGAAAAACGCACTTTCTTCAGCAATTTCATTAGCTATTAGACAAGCTCTTGGTAGTTCCATCATAGTACCTAATTTATAATCTATCTTCTCATTTTTTTCTTCAAAAACTTTTTCAATCTCTTTTAAAATTCCCTCTTTTATATATTTAAACTCACTGATTCCTCCAATAAAAGGTATCATTATCTCTATTTCACAACTTCCACCCTCTCCTTTACATTCGATAGCTGATTCTATTATAGCTCTTGCTTGCATCTCATAAATTTCTGGGAAAGTGATTGCCAGTCTACACCCTCTGTGCCCCAGCATAGGATTTTCCTCTTTCAACTCTTTTATTCTACTCTCAATCTCTTTCGGACATTTTTCTAACAACAGTGCTAACTTTTGTATATCTTTTTCTGTTTTTGGTAAAAATTCATGGAATGGAGGATCTAAAAGCCTTATATTCATAGGTAATCCACCTAATTTATGTAACATTTTTTTAAAATCTATTTTTTGAAGTTCTAATAGCTTTTTCAAAGCTTTCTCTCTCTCTTCCTTTGTATTAGCAATTATCATCTCCCTAACACTCCATATTTTTTCATCTTCAAAAAACATATGCTCTGTTCTACAAAGTCCTATTCCCTCAGCCCCAAAACTTTTTCCAACTATTACATCCGTCGGAGTATCTGCATTCATTCTAATTTCTAAAGTTTTAATCTCCTTACACCATTCTAAAAACTCTTTTAACTCTTCACTGAGTTCTCCCATTTTTAGTTTTATGGCCCCTTTATAGATATCCCCATTATATCCATTTATAGAGATAACTTCTCCCTCTTGAACTCTCTCTCCATTTATGGTAAAAAACTCTTCACTAGAATCTATTTTTATCTCTTCACACCCTGTTACACAGCACTTTCCCATCCCTCTTGCCACTACGGCTCCATGAGACGTTGCTCCTCCTTTAACAGTTACAATTCCTTTGGCTAAACTCATGCCTTTGATATCTTCGGGAGAAGTTTCCACCCTCACTAAAATTACAGATTCTCCTTCTTTTATTTTGTCTGTGGAAAGAACTACTTTTCCCACAGCTACGCCTGCTGAACCTGGCAATCCTCTCCCCAGAAACTTTTTTCCAACTATATCAGCCTCCTCAAACGTTCCATTGAAAACTTGAGGCAATAGCTCTGTATCTACCATCAATATAGCTTTTTCTTTAGTTATAATATTTTCATTTACCATATCTACAGCTATTTTAATGGAAGCATTTGGACTTCTTTTTCCATTTCTTGTTTGAAGTATAAACAGTTTTCCATCCTCTATAGTAAACTCAATATCCTGCATATCTCCATAGTGTCTCTCCAATGATTTTGCAATATTTAAAAATTCATCATAAATATTTGGAAGTTGATTTTTCATTGTTTCAATGGAGTGTGGTGTTCTTATCCCTGCTACAATATCTTCTCCTTGAGCTTCTAACAGATATTCTCCAAACAATTTATTTTCACCCGTTGATGGATTTCTTGTAAATGCTACACCTGTTCCCGATAACTCGTTGAAATTACCAAATACCATCTCTTGAATTACAACGGCCGTTCCCATACTCTCGTCTATATTGTTTAGTTGCCTATATATTTTTGCTCTTTCATTGTTCCATGATTTAAAAATAGATTCTACTGCCATTAGAATTTGATCCTCAGGATTTTCTGGAAAAAATTCACCAGTTTCAATCCAATATAATCCTTTAAAAGATTCTACTATCTCCTTGTATTTTTTCTCTCTTGAATACTCTTTAATCTTTATAAACTTCTCCCTTGAGACTCCTTTTACAATCTCCGCGAACATCTCTATAAATCTTAAATAGATTTCATATACAAATTTTTCATTTTTTGTTTTCTCGATTAATTTCTGAACTGTGTTATCATTCAGTCCTAAATTGAGAATAGTGTCCATCATTCCCGGCATGGATACCGGTGCACCTGATCTAACTGAGACCAATAAAGGATTTTCTCCATCAAACTCTTTCCCAGTTTCTACTTCTAATTTTTTTATCCCCTCTTTTATATCATTTATCATATTTTCCGATAAATAATTTCCATCCTTAAAATAATTTTTACAAGCTACTGTTGTTGCAATTAGTCCATTTGGAATAGGTAGTCCTATCTTTTTCATCTCTACTAGATTGGCTCCCTTACCACCTAATATCATTTTCTCTAAACCATATCCTTCATTAAACAAATACACATTTTTCATCTTCTCTCTCCTGAACTTTTTAATTTATTTTAATAAAACTATTCTCCTCTTTCCTTGTTCTTATTCTCCAATATATCAAGTAGTAATCTACTCACATTTGTTTTAGTAAATCTCCCAACTACCTTATATATCTCCTTACCATTTTTCTCCGCTATCCTAATAACGGGTACTGAATCTATTTGATGCTCTATTATTTTTTTTACACACTCCTCTATTGTCTCATTTTCCATAGAGAATATTATATTTGGCATTCTTGTCATTATAAGATTTATTGGTATTTGCTCAATATCTCTTTTACCAATAGCAATTCTTAGTAAATCCTTTCTTGAAACAATACCTGAAAGGTTCCCATCCTTTGTTATAAATATTGTTCCTATATCTTTTTCAAACATAAGAAGTACTGTTTTGTAAACTGAATAGCTTTCGTCTATAGTTACTGGTGTTCCCATTATATGTTTCACCAGTGTTTTATTATTTGATTTCACAAAAGCTTCATTATAAGTATATCCTACTTTTTGCTTTGATTTTATTATTGACATTTTTTTTAGTATTGAGAAGTCTGTTCTAAGAGCTGATCTAGTAATGTATATCATCTTAGCTATTTCGTCCCCAGTTATAGGTCCATTTTTCTTAATAATTTCTACAATCTCTTTTTGTCTCTCTGTTAACTGCATATTAACTCCTTTCGTTAAGTGTGCACTTTTTATGGAATTTTATTTTGTTTTTATTAAATTAATATTAACATCTATACATATAAATTGCAATACTTATTAAAAAGTGTACATTTTATTTTTGAAGTATATATTTACATATAATATTTATCTCTTCTTTACTAGTGGCTTTTTTTTATCTTTTTAGGTATAATATTTTTGGTGATTAACTATGTTAAAAGAAAAAATAAAAAAAGAATTGAAAAATTTTAAGCGTGACAATCGTTTTAGAAAATTAATTACATTGAACCATAATCTTTTAAATCTTTCATCCAATGATTATATGGGTTTTGCTTGTAACCCAATTTTAATTGAAGAATTTTATAAAAAATATTCAAATTTAAAACTCTCCTCTAGTTCCTCTAGATTGATTAGTGGATCGTATCCTTTAATTATGGAATTAGAAAAAATGGCTGAAGGTATATATAAAAAACCTGTTTTATTTTTTAATAGTGGTTTTGATTGTAACTGCTGTATACTGGAAACATTTTGTGATGAAAGTACCTTAGTCATCAGTGATAGATTAAATCACGCGAGTATTCATGACGGTATTTTACATAGTAAAGCAACTTTGCTAAGATATAAGCACCTTGATCTCGAACATTTAAAAAAACTTTTAGAAAAAAATCGAGATAAATTTGAAAATATTTTTGTTATTTCAGAAACTATATATAGTATGGATGGTGATTGCGTCCATCTTAAAGAACTTATTAAATTAAAAAAGGAGTTTGATTTTTATTTAATTATTGATGAAGCTCATTCTTTTGGTGTCTACTCTTATGGAATGGTGCACAGTGAAAATTTGATTAAAGATGTCGATTTTCTCACAATTCCACTCGGTAAAGGTGGGGGTTCTACCGGTTCATATCTAATCTGTGATCAAATATACAAAGAGTATATTATTAATAAAGGAAGAAAATTTATTTATACCACAGCTCTTCCTCCCATTAATATCGCTTGGAATCTATTTATTTTAGAAAAAATGGACCTATTCAAAGAAAAACGCTTATATCTCTTTGAACTACAAAAGTTAGCCCACTCTCTAATTAAAAAGTATGATATGAAAACTTTATCAACAACTCATATTATATCTATAATTGTCGGGGACAATGAAAGGTTAGATAAGATTATCAATTACTTAAATGAGAAAAAATACTTTGTTTATGGAGTGAAAGAACCAACTGTCCCTAGAGGTACATCTAGAATTAGAATTGGTCTATCTCCAACTTTATCTAAAGATAATATTATTAATTTTTTTCAGGAGCTTAACTATGCACTTAATACTTTTTTTTAATGGATGGGGAATGAATCACCACATTATAGATAAACTTATTTGTGATGATTGTTATAAAGTCTATTGTATTGACTATCCATATCTCACTGATCATATAGATTTTTCTAAATATGAAAAAATCTATGTTATCGGTTGGTCTTTTGGTGTACACTATGCCTCTAACTTTTTACTAAAAAATAGAGAGTTAAACTGTTTATCTATTGCTATAAATGGTGTCCCGTATATAATTGGTAAATATGGAATATCGCCAAAGATGTTTAAGCTTACCTTGGAAACACTTTCTAAAGATAATTTAAAAAAATTCTATGAGAATATGGGGCTACCTCTAGAATATTTCCATGAAACTCCAGATTTAGATAGATTAAAAATTGAATTAGAAGATATTCTTTTTGATTTTCCAAATACTCATCATACTTTTGATAAAGTTTTTCTTGGAAAATATGATCGAATTATTCCCTATTCAAAACAATTAAAATTTTATGAAAAAGAAAGTACTGCTATTACTATTCTTCAATGTGGCCACTACCCTTTTGAAATTATAGAAAACTGGAGGGATATCATTGATCAAGAAAATGAATTTTAATAAACAATTTAAAAATTATGATTGCAATGCTATTACTCAAAAGAAAGTAGCTAAAAAACTTCTGACTTTTATTGATAAATCTAAAAAATATGATACTATTTTAGAGTTAGGGTGCGGTACTGGAATGCTTACTAAAGCACTTTTTGAATCAGTGTGTTTCAATTATTTAGACTTAAATGATATTTTTAACACCCAGGATTTTTTTTCAAATATATCATATAGAGATTTTTTTGTTGAAAATATGGAAACGCTGAAACTAAAAAACTATTCTTTAATTATTTCTAGCTCTGCTTTTCAATGGGTTGAAAACTTGGAAAATCTTATCTATAAAATCTCCAAAAATACTTCACAATTGGTCTTCTCCATCTATTCAGAAGGAAATTTAATTGAAATTTTTGAACATTTTGGGATATCTTTAGACTATAAAAGTACTGAAGAGATTTATCAAATTTTGAAAAAATACTATACTTTTGTTGAATTCCAAGAGGAAAAATTTATTTTAGAATTTTCTAGTCCTCTAAAGGCTTTAAAACATTTAAAAAAAACTGGAGTTACCGGTTTTTCAACTTCTAACTACTCTCTAACAAAAAGTTTTAAATCTACAACATTGACATATAAGGTAAGTTATTTTTCTTGTAAAAATTAAAATTAAGGAGGCTTAAAAATGTTATTTTACAGACCTAATTATTTAATGATGACCGCCGGACCTACCACTGTTTCTGGCAACACTTTACATGCGAGAAGTAAAGTGTTTGGAAATCCCGATCTCGATTCTGATTTTCTAAGTTATTATAAATTTGTTTGTCATAGACTTAGAAATTTTATTGGATCAGATCATTCTAAAATTTTTATAATGAGTGGGGAGGGAATGCTTGGATTAGATGCTGCTTGTGCTTCTCTAACTGAAAAAGGAGATAGAGTTCTTGTTATCTCCAATGGTTTTTTTGGAGAGGGATTCAAAGGACTTATTGAACCCTATGGAGGTGAAGTTACTGTCTTTGAGTCAAGTTGGAAAAAATCAATAGACTTAGAAAGTCTTAAAAAATTTCTGCAGAAAGATTCAAACTTTAAATACGCTACAGTAGTACATTGTGATACTCCAAGTGGTATTCTCAATGATATAGGTCCTGTATGCCAACTTTTAAAATCTAAAGGTATTTTAACTGTTGTTGATACTGTTGCGGCTCTTGGAGGAGTAGATTTTAAAATGGATGAATGGAATGTCGATATTGTACTCTCTGCATCTCAAAAGGCTTTTTCAGCTGCTCCCGGTCTCACTATCATGGCTGTCAGTGATGCTGCTTGGTATGCTATGGAAAATAGAACAACTCCTATCCCATCATTTTACTGTAATTTACTACATTGGAAAGATATAGAGGAGAAAAAATCTTTTCCCTATACTATGCCTGCCAGTGATATCATCAGTTTAGGAACTGCCATTGATAACCTATTATCTGAAACCCTATTTAGAGTTTTTGATAGACATGAAGAGATGAGAAATCTTTGTATCGAAAGACTTCAAGAGTTAGGATGCTCACTGTATCTAGAGTCTGATTTTTCACCAACTGTTACGGCCTTTTACCCTCCTGAAGGTATAAGAGCGGAAGATTTGTTAACTCACTTAAAAACTAAATACGATATTTTACTTTCTGGTTCTTATGGTCCTTTAGCTGATAAAATTATCAGAATTGGACATATGGGAGAAAATGCACGTGAAGATAGAGTTAGATTCACTCTTGATTGCTTAGAAAAAGCTATTATAGATTTAAAGTAATGTAAAAAAGTCGGATCGATCCGACTTTTTTATATCTCTTGCCTCCCTTCCAATGCTCTTGATATAGTTGCTACATCCGCAAACTCTATATTTCCACCCATTGGAATTCCGCTGGCTATTTTTGTTACTTTTACATCAAATGTCTTTAAAATCTTTGTTAAATACAACGCTGTTGTCTCTCCCTCCAAGTCTGGATTTAAAGCGAGAATAACCTCTTTTATATCCTCTTTCGCCACTCTTTCTAACAATGATTTTAAATTTAATTTATCTGGAGTCATTCCATTTAACGGATCTATCTTACCATTTAGAACGTGATAACTTCCTTTATATCTCTTTGTTTTTTCCAGAGGAATTATATCTCGACTATCCTCTACAACACAGATAATATCCTTATCTCTAAACTCATCTCTGCATATATCACACGTATCATTTTCACTAAAATTACCACAGATTGAACATTTTTTTACAGTCTCCTTCACATCTTTTAAAGCTTTTGAAAATCTTTCAACCTCTTGCTCAGACATCTCTAAAACATGGAATGCTAATCTCACTGCACTTTTTCTTCCAATTCCGGGTAACCTATTAAATTCATCTATCAATATCTCTAATGACCTAGTTGCCATTTAAACTCCTTATTATTTTTTTTCTACTGGAGCTTTTTGAGCTAGTGTTCTCGTAATCTCTTTTATGCTCTTAGAAATCTCTCTTCTCTCTTTTCCTAGTTCAGCATTTTTAATTATATAATCGTCAACTCTATCCTCATAATCACCCTTCATATTTTCGATTATATCAATAATCTCAGCGTAAGTCATTCCAGGCTTTAAATACTCCTTTAAATTTGTTAAAAGATCAACTCTTTTTCTGTTGTCTCTTATTTTTCTATCATTATCTTCAATCTCTCTTTTTATCTTGTTTTTTCTTCTTTCTTTTCTAACAACATCTAAAACTGTAATCATAATTTCATCAGCTCCTATTTACAAAGTATCAATGCTAATTCATAATCTTTTCTAATATCATATTTTCTTTTTCCTTCCCAAGCAAACGATATCGGATGAGTTACTAATTCATTGCTCTCAATTCCTACCATAACTCCACCTATGCCCGTCTCAAGAAGCTCCACTGCTTTTGCTCCCATTTTAGTTGCTAGTACTCTATCAAATCCAGATGGTGTTCCACCTCTTTGGACATGAGCTAAAACTACACTTCTTACCTCTGTTGTCACCTTTTCTTTCAATTGTTTTTCTATTTCAAAAACACTTCCAACACCCTCAGCTACCAAAACTATATCATGTAACTTTCCTTGTCTTCTTCTCTCTTTAATTTGATAAGCTAACATCTCGATTGGTTCCTCTATTTCTGGAATTAGAACTCCGTCCCCTCCACCTGCCAATGTGGCATGAAGTGCTAAATCTCCAGCATGTCTTCCCATTACTTCCATCAATATTGTTCTTTCGTGTGAAGTTGCTGTATCCCTCAATTTTGACATAGCATCCAATATTGTATTTAAACACGTATCAAAACCTATTGTGTAGTCTGTTCCTATTATATCATTGTCAATTGTTCCGGGTAGTCCTACAACTTTAAACCCGTGCTCTTTAGATAGTAAATCGGCACCTCTGTAAGAACCATCTCCACCTATAACTACAATGCCTTCAATCCCTCTCTTTTTCAAATTTTCAGCAGCTATCGCTCTAAATTTTGGATCTTTAAACTCTAAACATCTAGCTGTTAAAAGAACTGTTCCACCTCTATCAATAATTCCAGATACGTGACTACCATTCATTTGGAATATTTCATCATGTACCATTCCTAGATATCCTCTTCTTACTCCATATACTTCCATTCCCTTCGCTAATGCCACTTTAGCAACTGCTCTTATAGCAGCGTTCATTCCAGGAGCGTCTCCTCCACTTGTTAAAACAGCTATTTTTTTCATATAAGCTTAACACCTCCGACACTTTCTATTAAAATCTAGATTGTTTTCTCTGTAAAACTTCCCATTTTTCTAAATTTATTATATCTATTTTCTAGTAAAGTATCTACATCTAATTTGGATAACTCTAAAAGTGATGATAAAATAACATTTTTTAGATCATTTGCTACACACTTATAATCTCTATGAGCTCCACCCAATGGTTCTTTTACAATGCCATCAATTATACCTAAACTCTGTAAACTGTGACCTGATATTTTCAAATTATTCGCTGCTTCAGAAGCCTTAGAAGAGTCTTTATAAAGAATCGCCGCACACCCCTCAGGAGATATTACAGAATAAACTGAATTTTCTAACATATAGACTTTATCTGCTACACCTAATGCTAATGCTCCTCCTGACCCTCCTTCACCTATTACTATGGAAATTATTGGTACTTTTAAACCTGCCATCTCTAACAAGTTTCTAGCTATTGCCTCACCCTGACCATGTTTTTCAGCTTCTATTCCTGGATATGCCCCTGCCGTATCTATTAAATTTACTATGGGAATAGAAAATCTCTCAGCCATTTTAAACAATCTTAAAGCTTTTCTATATCCTTCAGGACTCGCCATTCCAAAATTTCTAAAAATATTTTCATCAATAGTCCTTCCTTTTTGGTGCCCAACAATCATAACTTTTTTCCCATCTATCTTGCAAAGTCCTCCGACTATGGCTGCATCATCTTTACATAATCTGTCTCCATGTAGCTCTATAAAATCAGTTGTCATATTTTCTATATAATCCAAAGTATAAGGCCTTTCTGGATGACGAGCTATGGTTACTCTATCCCAATCTGTTAAATTTTCATAAGCAGCCTTTAAATATTCATCTCTTTGTTTTGAAAGTTTTTCTATTTCTAAACTTAAATCTATGCCTTTTTCCTTTGAAAAATTTTTAAGTTCTACTATTTTAGTTTCTAAATCTAAAATTTCACTATTAAATTTCATGTCACTCTCCTATATATAAGCTATTTCTAGATTATATTATCTAAAATTTTATGAAGAGTTCTCTTCATATCCTCTCTTTTTGTTATCACATCAACCATTCCACACTCTTGTAAAAACTCACTTCTTTGGAAACCATTTGGTAATTTTTGTTTGATTGTCTGTTCTATTACTCTTTGACCTGCAAATCCAATTAAAGCATCTGGCTCTGTCATAATTATATCCCCTAACATTGCAAAAGACGCTGTAACTCCTCCCGTTGTGGGATTTACTGGAATTGATACAAACGGAACCCCAACTTCTCTCAATCTTTCCAATGCAGCGGAAGTTTTTGCCATCTGCATAAGTGAAAGTATTCCTTCGTGCATTCTAGCTCCTCCAGATGACGACACCACCACCACTGGGATTTTAAACTCTATTCCTCTTTCTATTGCCCTTGTTATCTTTTCTCCCACAACTGATCCCATACTTCCACCTAGGAAGTCAAAATCCATAACTGCTATACTTACTTTTATTCCAAAAATATCCCCAATTCCTGCTACTGCACCTTCTAACATTCCAGTTTTTTCCACTGCCACCTCATATTTTTCTGTATATCCCGGAAAATCTAACGGATTTTCTGAAATTAAATCTTTATCCATCTCTTGAAAAGTATTTTCATCTATTAAAAGAGCTATTCTCTCTTTAGCATTCATTGAAAAGTAATAATCACAGTGAGGGCATTTTTGTAAATTCTGCTCAATGTCATTCTTATAGACAATCTCATGACATTCTGGACATTTTTCCCAAAGCCCTGTTATTTTTATTTTTTTTATTATTTTTTCCTCTTTTTCCTCAACTTTTTTATTTTCTGATTTATTTTCTTTAACAGTTAAAGTCGCATACTTTTTTTTATTCAAAGAAAAAAACTTCATATTTTCCTCCTGAAACTTCTATTTATTTTTAAACATTTCAATATCTCATTCTATAAGATTTTTCATTATATTTCAATATTTATTTGATTTTGACACCTTTATATTATAGAATATGTATTGATAACGTTCATGAAATGGGTGATTAAAATTACACGTGATATTAATAAATTAAGAAAAGAGATAGATATAATTGATAAAAAAATTGTAAGGTTAATTTTGGATAGAATGGACATTGTTCACCAAGTTGGACTTACTAAATCAAAAGATAACAGTCGTATATACGTTCCCGAAAGAGAGATTGCTATATACAAAAAATTAAGTGATTTTTCAGGTCTTACTTCTACTGAAATTCAAAGTTTTTACACTGAAATTATTTCTTTTTGTAGAAAGCTTGAAGGAACTCTTAACGTGGGAATAAAATCCAACGCATTATCTTTTATTGGAATTAAAAAAATTTTTGGAGAGTATGTCAATCCTATTGTTATCAATCAATTTGAAGAGTTAGATTTAAAATCTGTAAAATATATCCTGTCTGATTTTTCTACAGAGACCCTAGAGTTTATTGAGAAGAATAACTGGTACCTCATCAATAAAATCAATTTGAATAGCGACACCTTATATTTGTTCTCCTCTTATAATAACTCTGTTTTTGAAAGTAATGATATCACTTATGTTCTATATGATGATATTCTTTCTAAGGAATATATAAAAATTAAACCAAATCTTTTTGTAAATTTAATTTTATTTAAAAACTTAGAAAATTTTGAAAAATTAAATATTAAAATTTTAGGCACTATACCTTGTATATAATTTACTTTAAAAGGGGGAGATTACAATGTTAAAAAAACTTACAGCTATATCATTCATTCTGTTCTTAAGTGGATGTAATAATCTTTCAATACCAAATCCCATGGAAACTACAGAAAATACAGATCGAATGATTACTTCTGTCGATTCAGAGAATGAAATAATGGGAATTGGTTCGTCAAAAATTGGAAATAGCGGTACACTGGTTGCGACTGGAAAAGCTGTTCGTGATGCTAAGGAAAAGTTAAAATCTAAAATTTTATCGGAAGAAGAGATAGTTTTTAAATCTTTTTTAGTTCCCGCTGATCCCTATACAAAAAAAATATTATCTCCTGCTCTATCCGATTTAATGGACTATGCGGCTACTCAGCTTGTGCAAAAATCTGTTGAGAAAGATACTTGGCTGGAAAATAATAAAGTTTTTGTAGTGTATAGTATTTCAAAAAATGAAGTTTTATCGGAATCTCAAAATATATTTATACAATATATCGACGATATAACAAGTAAGTTCCAACTTATTAAAGAGGGGGTAACTCAAGCTCAATGAATATAGAGACACTCAATTTAAACAGTAATTATCAAAAAAATGAACTTAAAGAATTCTTAAAAAAGTTTCAGTTAAACTTTGATGAAAGTATTGACTATTCCCTAGTTATTAGAAAAAATGAAGAGATTGTTGCAACTGCCTCTAAAAGCAAAAACATAATAAAGTGTTTTGCGATAGATGATTCTTTAAAGGGTGAAGGAGTTACAAACACTCTTGTCACAACTCTTCTTAATAAATCTTTTGACCAAGGAATTTTTCACACTTTTGTTTTTACAAAACCTTCAAATGAGGATATCTTCAAGGGCGTGGGATTCAAATTGATTTCAAAGACGGATAAAGTAGCTCTTCTTGAAATTGGAATGGACTCTATCGACAAAACTGTCAACAAGATGAAAATGCAACTGAACTGGAGGGAAAAAAGTGACAACGGACTCCTTATAATGAATTGTAACCCCTTCACTTTGGGACACCAATTTTTAATTGAAACCGCCGCTAAAAAAATGGATAACGTTTTGGTTTTAGTTGTTGAAGAGGATAAATCCTCTTTCCCTTTTCTAGATAGAATCACTCTAGTGAAAAGAGGAACTGAACATTTGAAAAATGTAACTGTTCTACCTAGTACAGAATATATTATATCCTCCGCTACTTTTCCAAATTATTTTTTGAGAAAAGAGGATGACTCTTTAATTGAATTTATGAAATTAGATACAAAAATAACCGCTGAACACTTCTGCAAAAAACTCAATATTTCCACTAGATTTGTCGGTGAAGAACCATTTTGTGAAGTGACTAAAAAATATAATGAAACAATGATTGAAACTTTTAAAGAGTTTAATTTAAAAGTTTGTGTTATTCCAAGAAAAGAGATGGAACACTGTGCCATAAGTGCTTCGCAAGTTCGTGCCCTTTTGAAAGAGGACAAACTGGATGAAGTTAAAAATTTAGTCCCATATTCTACCTTTGAATACCTAATTTCAGAAAAAGGGAAGGAGATTGCAGAGAGAATTAAAAGTTCTAACTCTGTTCACTAATTGTAAATGTTTAACTTAGAAGAATTTTTGTTGATGAGAGAAAAAAGAGTGGAGATTCAAAATGAAATTATTGAAAATTTTAAAAATCCAATCTTAGTCCTAAGAGCTAACTATCCCGGAGAGGAAAAAAATAGTTTTGTTGCTAAATATATTGTTGAGATTATGAAAAATGAAGTTTTAGAGATTTTCAATTCCCAAATTGTATATCTACAAAAAATTGAATCTATTGAAGGTCCTACATATATATATTCAATTAAAGACTTAGGAAAAAATATAAAAAAAATTGCTATAGAAATTGAAGAGTCTCATATCTTAGGTAGATGTGTTGACATTGATGTTTTCGACAATAACGGTTGTCTATTTTCCAGAAAAGATTTTGGCGGAGAAAAAAGAAGTTGTCTTCTTTGTAGTGATATGGCATTCGTTTGTGCTAGAACTAAAAAACATACTCAAAAAGAGATTCAAATAGCTATCGAGAAGAGATTAGAAAAATACCTTGATTCTGAGCGCAATAAAATTGAGATAGTAAATACTTTCTCAAATTTAGCCTTAAAATCGGTTATCTTGGAGGTTTCCGCTTCACCATCTTTTGGCTTAGTTTCACCTCATACTAAGGGGTCTCACGAAGATATGGACTTCTTTACTTTTATTGATAGTGGGTTTTCTTTAGGTAGTTATTTAAAAAAAGTTATAAGTGCTGGTTATTCACCTCTATCAGTTGATTTAATTTTTAAGAAAATAAGATTTATGGGAAAACTTGCTGAGGATGATATGTTTTTAGCTACCAATAATGTCAATACACATAAAGGGATGATTTTTTTAATGGGTATCACCGCTGCTTTAACAGCCAAAGCAAAATTTGAAAATTTATCTTTTAATGAGATTCCCTCTCTAATTAAAGAGATGTGCCGAGATATTCTGAAAGACTTTGATAATATTCATAAAAAAACTTCTCTAACTCATGGAGAGAAGTTATATATCAGACATGGTATAGTAGGTGTCAGAGGAGTTGTAAAAAACGGTCTAGATATCATTTTCAATGGTTCAATTAAAATTTTTGAAAACTCTTTAATTTCTGGAGAACATATTAACCATGCAATGATTAGAACTCTTCTATTCTTAATGAGCAATTTAGAAGACACCACTATTTTGCATAGGCATGATATTGAAATTTTAAACTTTGTGAAACTTAAAGCTAAAAATTTACACTTAAAATTTGAAAAAACCTCTGTAAATATAAAGCTATTAACTGAGATTGAAAATGAGTTTATAAAAAAGAAAATTAGTCCTGGAGGTGCGGCAGACCTCCTTGCTATTACTATGTTTTTACATTTTATAAAAACATATTTTTAAAATTGCTCCAAGGAGGCTATTAAAAAAGTAGCCTCCTTTTTTATCAACTATCATAAATATTCTATAGCCTCTTTTATAATCTCTGCAGTCAATCCCCAAATTACTCTATCCTCATATATGTATATATACACCTCCCTTGGTGAACTTTTCCAAGGTGAATGATACATTTTTGGCAATTTTAATTCCACAGCTGGAAATACATATTTTTCACCATTTTCATAGTAATATGGCTTTGTTTCTACCTCTAATTTTTCAATTCTCGGTGGATTTTTTTTAAAAAAATCCACTGGTACCATAAAGCACTCCTCAACTTCATCTCTATTCAATTCCAATTCTGTTAATTTTTCATCCTCTATAACTCCCAAAAAAGCTTCAACCATTATTCCCGAAGGTATTACTAGTGTCCCTATTTTCCCTTTAACACACACATTATCTATTCCAATCTCTTCCTTACACTCCCTTAGTGCCGCTTCTAAACTAGTTTCTCCCTCTTCTATTTTTCCACCCGGAAAAGATATGTCTCCTCCTTGCCTGACTCCTCTGGCTCTTTTTTCAAACAAAAAGTATTTTTCGTCACTCTTTTCCACAACCAACGCTATTACAGCTGATCTAAAGTATTTTTCTCTTCCGATTATTTTTTCTGTAAAATCTATTTTCATCATAACTTCCTCCTCATCTCTATTATAATCTTTATTTGTTAAAAATTCTTCATTTTTTTGCTGATTGTTTTTGAATTTTTTTGATAGAAAGTGATTGATTTTTATTTTACACTATGATACTATACTTTCTATAAAGGATGTGATTTTATGTTGAGTATAGAAAGAGAAAATTCTATTTTAGAACTTTTAAAACAAAAAGAGGTTGTAAAACTTCAAGAAATAGTTGAACTTCTAAATGTTTCAGAAGCTACTGCTAGAAGAGATTTAGCTTCTTTGGAAAAAAAAGAACTCATCAAAAGAGTTCATGGTGGTGCTATTTTAAATAACTCTTTGGATACCATAAAGGATTTTAACATCCAATACAGAAGAAATCTAAATAGAGTGGAAAAAGAAAAAATTGCTAAATACGCTACAAGCTTCATTAAAAGAGATTCCTACATTTTCTTGGATGCTGGAACAACAACTCTTTGTATGATTAAGTATTTAAAAAATCTTAATATTAAAGTGGTGACAAATGGTTTAAATCTAATAGATGAACTGGAAAAATATGAGATTGAAAGTTTTTTAATAGGTGGCAAAATTAAGAGCAAAACCAGTTGCACTGTTGGATTTTCAGCAGCACAATATCTAAAAACTTTTAATTTTCAATATGCCTTCATTGGTGTTAATGCTGTTAATTTGGACGGATATAGCACTCCAGACTTTGAAGAGGCTCTTGTTAAAAGTGAAGCTATCAGTAAAAGTACAAATATATTTTTTCTCTGTGATCATTCAAAAA